>JAFYCH010000026.1 GCA_017539765.1 Clostridia bacterium | reverse complement strand
TAAGAATTGATTATGGTCCATGCACTCCACAAAGCGATGGAGAATACCTCTACTCTGCTTCAATAACCACAATGTTTATTGTTGATAAAGAAGCAATTGACAGCATTGAGTTCTTTGAAATAACAAATAGTTATAGTAGTTTAACAGATAAAATGACCGGCAAGAACTTCGCTTTGATTTATGGAAACATAACCGAAAGTGAAATCAAAAACGATGCTGGAGACGTGACCGGCTTAAAGTTGGTTGGAGATGGATACAAACATAGTCAAGCAAAAATTAGTGCAACATACACATTCATGCCAATCAACGCAACTATTGATGAAGAAATAAAAGCACCAGTAGATGACGATGAAAAATATATTGCAAACAACAAATCAATCACTCAGAAAAATGAAAACATTACTTATACTCAAGGCGAAATTAAAGATGGACTTACAAGTGCAAACGAAAATGTGATATCAAACGATGGTGTTTATATCTTTACATTTACTGATGAAGCAGGAAATACTGCAACAAAATATTTGTTTAAGGATACAACAAAACCTATTGTTCTTCAAAAAGTTGAAAATATCGTTGGATACTCTATTGTTCCTGCAAGTTCTGAAAATCAAGATAATATTGTAAATCAAAATACAAAACTTGTTTGGGGAACACATAAAGCCATAAAAATTGATTCTTCACTTGCAAGTGATGCAAATCTGTCTGATGAACAAGCATTTGGAACAAACATTTTCACAGCAAACAGTAAATCATTTATTCTTGTAGAAAACAACACAACATATGCGAATACAACAAACAATATTTACTCTGGAGATGTTCTTACAAAACAAAACATTGCTGTTTGTTTCAAAAATTCTGAAGGCGATTATGAAAAACTTAAATCAACCTATGCAATTCAAAACCCAGCAAACTATACCATTCTTGCAAAGATAGGTGATGAAATTATCACAGAAGAAGTTGATGGAAACACAATCTATCCAACAGAACATGTTTATAGATTTACCGTTTCTGATAAACTTGGAAACAGATTCAATGGCTTGCTTGAAATGAGTTTTGATAATTCTGCCCTTCAAGCACATGTTGTTGGAACGCCATCAAACAATGTTCAAATAATTGGTGCCAGTGATGATGTGGATACCGGTTTTAAAACAAGCGGTGATGGAACAAGACAAAGACTTTATGAAGACAGCGTAAGCAACAAAAAAACATTAAGTTTCAGTTGGATTGCCGGAGAAGATGAATTTGAAGTTGTAAGCGTAATTGCAAACTTCTATCCTCTCACTTATGAAGAATCAAGTTCTAACTACCCTTACTCAGAAACTCCACAACAATTTAACCTTATGGAGCATACAACCACAGAAACAATAACTGGCGTAACAAGAACAAAAAGTGCTGAGGTTAATCTTGTTCAAGACGATAGATATGGCGAACAAACAACAGTTCAAGGCTATTATGAAGTTATCAGAACATATAGAAACAATGAATCTAGATCTTATAACTTTTATATTGACAGAAACAACATAATCAGTTATGAAGAAAACTTTACATTAAACGAAAAGTATATCGGTAATAAAATTGCAATAGTTTTGGGTGACCAAACAAACAAATATCAATTTGCTGGAAGTGAATTTTTGCAAGAGTTTATTACAAACTATGTTCTTCAATCAAACAAACAACCAGCAAAAATCAATACTCCTAACTACAAATATACTTTCACAAATGATTCAAACAAAATAGGAAAAATGGGATTCCATAAACTATTCTGTGAAATCGTTGACGCAAATGGAAACATAATTCAAAACGGTTTAACCGCACAAAAACTTGATAAATCAGGCATTTATACCGTAAAGATTTACGATAACAGTTATGATGATGGCTTGGAACCAGAATATTGTACATCTATCGAATTTAAAGTTTATATTAACTTACACAGCCCTGTTGCAAACTTTGTTGATGAAGATGGTCAAATCATGACAGTTTCTAACCAAAACAGCAATTTGAGCACAAATGTAACAAAAGTTAATTTAAATTGGGAAAAAATCGGTCAATCTGACAGAATGGCAAAGATTGATGAAAATAACATCACAATTATAAGAGTAAACGAATCTGGTTCAAGAACAACACTCTATCAAATTGTTGATGGCACTGTTACAGTTAATCCGGCAAGAATTACTGAAAGCATTGTAAAAACCGAAGGTGACGAAAACTATATTGACCTTGATATGTTCAGCGCTTTAATTAAAGAAAACTGCAAAATTGAAATCACATTAAGATATCAAACAGATTCTGAAGAAAACTATGGCAACTATCTTTCTTCAACCAAAGTTATTTACTTTGACTTTGAAAAGCCAAAAACAAATTATTACAAACTTTTAGATAACGACAAATATTTATCTGAAGAAATAAAAGCATCAGCAAGAAATGCTGCAGACCAAAATTCTTTTGATAACTACAATGCAAGTATAAATTTTGAAAACTATGCATTTGTTGTACCAAGCACATACAGACTTACTACTCCAGTTGCAAGTCCATTCTGGCAAGAAGGAATTGTAGGTGCAACATCAAATCCAAACGATGTTCAAACAGTTTGGTATAGACAATATGATAAATTCTCTGATGAACAAGGAATTAATGCTCAAAGTATTATTCCTGGCGATGATAGATATGACGATATGACAAAGACACCAACAAGATACAGATTCAACCCTAACACAAGAATAAATGGTGAACCATTATATCATCAAATCTATACAAGTTTGGAAGATTTTGACTTTAGTACACTAAACTCAGGAAAATATTATGAAATAATTGAAATGGATTGTGCTGGAAACTATAGAATTTATACAATATATATTCCAAAAGTAGACCAAGCAGAAATTCAATATCAAATTAAATACAACAATGAAAACATAACTGATACACTCTATGCAGATAATCCAACTGTAACCAACTCTTTTGAAATTAATTCACAAGTGTTGGATATCCTTAAAATTGAAGAC
>JAFYCH010000025.1 GCA_017539765.1 Clostridia bacterium | reverse complement strand
GATTGCAAAAAAATTGAAGATAAAAAAAAGTGACCTTATTTTTTATGGAAAATATAAAGCCAAAATTGATATTGTGCCAAAGCCTCAAGCAAAGCAATCAAAACTGGTTTTGGTGACAGCTATCAATCCAACAAAAGCAGGTATTGGAAAGACAACAGTTTCCATTGGTCTTGCTGATGCTTTTGCACTGAAAAAGAAAAAAGTATGCCTAGCACTTAGAGAACCATCACTTGGACCAGTTTTTGGAGTTAAGGGTGGTGCTACAGGTGGTGGATACAGCCAAGTTGTGCCAATGGAAGATATCAATTTGCATTTTAATGGAGATTTCCATGCAATAACAAGTGCAAACAATTTGCTTTGTGCAAACATAGATAATCATATCTTTCAAGGCAACGAACTTGATATCGATGTGGACACAGTTATGTTTAACAGATGCCTTGACATAAACGACAGGGCACTTCGTGACCTTGAAATTATTGACAAAAAATATCAAAGAAAAGAGAAATTTAACATAACGGCTGCAAGCGAGATTATGGCTATTATGTGTCTTGCAAAAGATTTGGACGACCTAAAAGATAGACTTGGAAACATTATGATTGCACTCAACAAAAAAGGCGAGCCAGTTTATGCAAGAGATTTAAAGGTTGAAAATGCAATGGCAATCTTGCTTAAAGATGCACTCAAACCAAATCTTGTTCAAACACTTGCAGGCACACCTGCAATAATTCATCTTGGGCCATTCGCAAACATTGCACATGGCTGCAATAGTATTGTGGCAACAAAAACAGCAATGAGCCTTGCAGATTATACAATAACTGAGGCGGGTTTTGGTTCTGACCTTGGTGCAGAAAAATTTTTGGACGTAAAGTGCAGAGTGGCAGGACTTAAGCCAAATTGTGTTGTGGTTGTTGCAACCATAAGAGCCCTCAAACTTCATGGTGGAGTTGCAGAAGAAGATTTGACAAAAGAAAATTTGGAAGCACTAAAAAATGGTTTACCAAACCTTGTAAGACACATTAAAAATATGATAGAAGTTTACAAAGTGCCAACTGTTGTTACATTAAACAAATACACAACTGACACACCAAATGAAATTGAACTTGTAAAAAAAGAAGTCTCAAAATATGCAAATCTGGTTGAAAACAATGTTTGGGCAGAGGGCGGAAAAGGTGCAATTGAACTTGCAGATGAAGTTCTTGCAAAATGTAATGAGCCAAACGATAGTTTTGAGTTTGCTTATGAACTTACTGATTCACCAAAAGAGAAAATTGAAAAAGTCGTAAAAAAGATTTATGGTGGAAAAGGCGTAGTGTTTAGCGAAAAAGCACAACAAAAACTTGAAATTATAGACAACTTAAAACTTGGTGATTATCCAGTCATTATTGCAAAAACGCAATTTAGTTTAAGCGATGACAAATCAAAACTTGGTGCACCAACAGATTTTGAAGTAAATGTCAGAGACATAGAAATAAAGACTGGTGCAAAATTTTTGGTTGCAATTTGTGGCGACATGATGCTTATGCCAGGGCTTTCTAAAAGACCGGCAAGTGTTGGTATGACAATTGACAGCAGCGGAAATATTGATGGACTATACTAATACTTAAAACTTATTGACAAAAAAAATAGTATGTGCTATAAAATATGTGGTAGGAAATAACTATGAAATATTATCAAATTCATCATCACCATAGCGTATTATAATTTGCCTTGACGGGCAAAGTTTTATTGTGCCGTTTGATGATTTGTTTGTTTAAAGTCGGCGACACAACCGACTTTTTTATTAAACAAACGCTAAAAATGATGAATAAATGGAGAGAAATTATGGAAAAGAATAATTTTGTATTAAGAAATGTAAAAGGAACAAATGATTTTTCACCAGAAGAGCAAGCAGTGAGAAATCAAATTATTGATATACTTAAAGACAGCTTTGTAAAATATGGTTATATGCCACTTGAAACGCCAATTCTTAATGAGTATGATTTGCTTAAGTACAAGTATGGTGATGGTGCTGAAATTTTAAATGAAGTTTACACACTTACCGATCAAGGAAAGCGTAAACTTGGTTTAAGGTTTGACCTTACTGTCCCTTTTTGTAAATATATTGGGCTTAACAAAGACTTGACTATGCCGTTTAGAAGATATGAAATTGGCAGAGTGTTTAGAGATGGCCCAGTAAAACTTGGCAGAACAAGAGAATTTTATCAATGTGATATTGACGCTGTTGGTATAGATGGCAGATACATTGAAGTTGAACAAATGCAAATGGTCAAAAAGATTTTTGACAAACTTGGCATTGATATTGTGATAAAGTGGAACAACAGAAAACTTATGTGTGGACTTCTTTCATATTTAGGTATTAAAGAGGACAAGTTTGAAAGTGTAATTTCACTTATTGACAGATTTGATAAACTTTCTGAAAAAGAACTTTTTGAAGAGTTTGAAAAAGAGGGCATTGATAATGCGTTGACACAAAAATTACTTGATATTTTTGACAAAGACCTTAGGTATTATGAAAGTTTAAAATGCGATAATGAAAACTTTACAAATGGTCTTGCTGAATGTTTGGAAATTGAAAAATATATAATCGAACTAGGTCTTGAAAATGCAACAAAGTTCTGTCCAAAACTTGCAAGGGGACAAAATATTTATACAGGTACTGTATTTGAGTTCTATGACAAGGAATTAAGAATTTCTTCTTCACTTGGTGGTGGTGGAAGATATGACAAAATCATCACTGACTTTATGGATAATGGCATGGCATATCCAGCAGTTGGACTTAGTTTTGGACTTGAGCCAATCTATGCAATTTTAAAGTCACAATATTCTCAAAACTTTGTTGATGTTATGCTTATTCCTATGGACACACAGGTTAAGTGTTTGCAAATTGCTGAAAAGCTGAGAGAGATTGGGGCAAGAGTTATCACAGATTTTTCAAGTAAAAAAATGAAAAAAGCATTTGATTATGCAAACAAGCAAAACATAAAGTTTGTTATGGTGGTTGGAGAAAACGAGATAAACTCTGGTTTGTATTCTATAAAAGATATGGAAAAGGGTGAACAATACTCTTTGGAACTTGACAAACTTGTTGAGTTTGTTAAGGAAAACTTGAAGTGAAAATAAAAACAAAAGTTTATTATAACAAAATTGAAAAATTGATTGAAAAATTGTTTTTTGTATGTTATAATAACTTGCGTGGTGGGATTGGCGCAGTTGGTAGCGCACCAGTTTGTGGCACTGGGGGTCAAGAGTTCAAGCCTCTTATCCCACCCCATTAGAAGCATCAATTTGATGCTTTTTTTAATTATATCTGTTATAATTAAGCGTTAGAGAATAAACTTGTTTGACAACATTTTTTTTAAGTGATACACTTAATCAGGAAATTAGGAGATTTATGAAAAGAGTACTTACGGGAATAAAGCCTACTGGCTATGCTCATATCGGAAATTACTTTGGAGCAATAAAACCAGCAATAGAACTTAGCAACAATTCAGATTTTGAATGCTTTTATTTTTTGGCAGATTACCATGCACTTAACACATTAAAGACAAAAGAAGAACTTGAACTTTACACAAAAAACATTGCTTGCACATGGCTTGCTTGTGGTCTTGATCCAAACAAAATTGTGTTTTACAAACAAAGTGATATTCCGGAAATTTTTGAACTTTGCTGGATACTTTCAAATGTTACACCAAAAGGGCTTATGAACAGGGCTCATGCATATAAGGCCATGGTTGAAAAAAATCAACAAAATGGTGACGATGCAGATGCTGGTGTAAATATGGGACTTTATAACTACCCAATTTTGATGGCAAGTGATATTTTGCTTTTTGGCACAAATGTTGTACCTGTCGGTCTTGACCAAAAACAACATATAGAAATGGCAAGGGATATTGCAAACAGTTTCAATTCAAAATATGGCAAAACACTTGTTGTACCAGAAGAATATATACAAGAAAATGTCGCTGTGTTTTATGGCTTAGATGGCAGAAAGATGAGCAAAAGCTATGGCAACACAATTCAACTTTTTGACACAGAAGAAAATTTGCGTAAGACCATCAACAAAATTGTGACAGACAGCAGACTTCCTGGTGAGCCAAAAGATGCAGACTGCACAATCAACAAACTATACAAATTCTTTGCACCAAAGCAACAGGCAGAACAGTTTGAACAAGACTTAAAAAATGGTCTTGGTTGGGGCGAAGCAAAAAAACAACTTTTTGCTGTTATGAATGCTTATATTGCACCTATGCGAGAAAAGTTTGATTATTACATGGCACATTTTGACGAAGTTGAAGAAATGTTGAAACGTGGTGCTGAAAAAGCAAGAAAGATTGCAAGAGAACAATTGGATAAAGTAAGACTTGCAATTGGTGCAAAAAAATAAAATTAGACGGAGATAAAATGATAAATAATATTAGTGCTATACTCAAAGATGCTTGTGAAAAACTTGGCTACAATCCAAAAGAAATTGTAGTCTCTTTTTCCAATATTCCAACACTTTGCGACTATCAAAGCAACTTTTGTTTTGCTCTTGCAAAAGAGCTTAAAATGTCACCTTTTGCAGTTGCAGAAAGCATCGTAAAACAAATTGGCGAGAACAAAGAATTTAACTTTGTTGCTGCAATGCCAGGATATATAAATGTTTCACTCAAAGACGAAACTTTTTCAAAACTTGCAAACGGATTGCTTGCAGATGAAAAGTGTGGAGTAAAAGAACACACAAAAAAACTTAATGTAGTTATGGACTATGGCGGTGCAAACATTGCAAAAGAATTGCACGTAGGTCACCTTTGTTCACCAATTATTGGTGAAAGTTTAAAAAGACTTTATAAACTTTTTGGTCATAACGTAATCAGTGATGCTCATTTGGGTGACTGGGGTCTTCAGATGGGACTTACCATTTTGCAATTGCACGAAGATGGATATCTTGACTACTATTTCACAGGCAAAGGCACAGAGCCAAACATCACTTTGGACATTTTGAACATTGCATATCCAAAGGCAAGTGCAAAAAAGAGTGTTGATCCAGAGTTTAAGGCAAAGGCTGACGCTTACACAAAACATATTCAAGACAAAGATGAACCATATTTTACAGTTTACAAAAAGATAAGAGAACTTTCTGTAAAGACAATTGAAGGTCTTTACAAAGAACTCGGTGCTACATTCGACCTTTGGTATGGTGAGAGTTCTTGTGATGAATACACTGACCTTGTTGTTGATATGTTTGTTAAAAAAGGTCTTGCAAGAGAGAGTGATGGTGCGCTTGTTGTTGATGTTGCAAGAGAAGGGGAGCATATTCCAATTCCAAAGCAAAATCCAGACGACGAGCAGTTATACAAAAACCCAATGCCACCAGCAGTTATCAAAAAATATAATGGTGGAGACCTCTATGCAACAACCGACATTGCGACAATATATATGCGTAACAAAGATTACAAAAATCTTGATGAAATTTTGTACTGCACAGACAGCCGTCAAAAACTTCATTTTGAGCAAGTTTTCAGATGCTGCAAAATGGTTGGCATATCTCCAGAAAATCAATTGCTTACTCATGTTGGTTTTGGCACAATGAAAGGCAAGGACGGCAAGCCATTTAAAACCAGAGAAGGCACAACCGTAAAACTTGATGACGTTGTAAACTTGCTTGTCGAAAAGTCAAGCGAAAAACTTAAATCAAATGGACTTGAGCCAACAAGAGACCTTGCACTCAAAATTGGTATTGGTGCAATGAAATATGGTGCACTTTCAAACTTTGTTACAAAAGACTATGTTTTTGACATTGACAAATTTTTGTCTTTCGATGGCAAAACAGGACCATACATTCAATATATGGTTGCACGTATAAATTCAATACTTGACAAAGCAGACACCAAAGCAGGACAAATTTTTGTGCAAGATGCAGATGAGAAAAACATTTTGATAGGTATTTTGAAGTTAAATTTGGCTTATGAGACTTGTTATAAAGAAAAATCGCTTAATTCATTGTGCACTGCAGCATTTGACCTTGCAAGCGCATTTTCGACATTCTATAATTCACACAAAATTTTGACTGAACCAGATATGGCAAAAAAACAAAGTTATTTGGGACTTATTAGTTTGGTTAAAAAAGCACTTGTTCAAGCAATGTGGACACTTGGCATAGACTGCCCAGAAAGAATGTAAGTTGATATAAAAAAGAATCTATAACTCGATTGTTATAGATTTTTTTTGTTTTGTTATTTTTTCTTTTTGTCGTAGTCGTCCAAAAAGTTGTGTCTTTTGCCGTCTTTGTCTTTATATTCCACAATCTTTGCAATGTTTACATTTTGTGTGCTTCTGAAAATGTTTGTTTCAATTTGTGAGTCGGTCTTTGCTAAACTTTCAATAAGTTCTTTTACTTTTTTACGTTTGCTTCCTGTGTTGCTGTTCAAACAAGCTTCACTTGTGCAAGTGTCTGTAAATTTGCATGCACATTGCAAAAAGTGTAGGTCATTATAATCTCTCCAGTGTTTTATATCTTTTTCCCTAATCAAGTACATGGGTCTAATAAGTTCTACTGGTTCAAAGTTGTCACTGTGCAATTTTGGCATCATTGTTTCAATTTGTCCACCATATAGCATACCCATAAGCGTTGTTTCAATCACATCATCAAAGTGGTGACCCAGTGCAATTTTGTTGCAACCAAGTTCTTTTGCTTTCGCATACAAATGGCCACGTCTCATTCTTGCGCAAACATAGCATGGATACTTTTCTATGGTGTAGACACTTTCAAAGATATTTGTTTCAAAAATAGTTAAAGGGATTCCTAAACTTTTTGCATTTTCTTCAATCAACTTTCTGTTTGTTGGGGCATAGCCAGGGTCCATACACAAAAACACAAGTTCAAACGGAATTTTGTTGTGCTTTTTAAGTGCCTGAAAAAGTTTGGCAAGAAGCATGGAGTCCTTTCCGCCAGAAATGCAAACTGCAATTTTGTCGTTTGGGCTAATAAGTTCATATTCGTTAATTGCTTTGCAAAATTTTGTAAAAATTGTTTTATGG
>JAFYCH010000024.1 GCA_017539765.1 Clostridia bacterium | reverse complement strand
AGAAAAAAATGATTTTGATTGTTGGACTAGGAAATTTTGGAATGGAATATAGTGGCACAGTTCATAACGCTGGTTTTATGGCTGTTGACAGACTTTGCGATAACAATGGAATTGAAATTACAAAAACAGATTTCAAATCAAAACTATGTTCTTGCAATTTGTTTGGCGAAAGAGTTGTTATTGCAAAACCACAAACATATATGAATAACAGTGGTGAAGCAGTTGTGGCTCTTAACAATTTTTACAAGCCAGACAAAATCCTTATTGTGTATGATGACATCGACTTGCCTTTTGGAACAATAAGATACAGACAAAAAGGCAGTGCTGGCACACATAATGGAATGAGGAATATTGTTTCACTTATGGGTACAGAAGATATTCCAAGGCTCAGAATCGGAGTTAGGCCAGAAGAACCAATTTATAATTTAATAGATTATGTTTTGTCAAAAATAGGAAAAGATTATGCTGATATTTTTGACAAATCACTTGAAGATGCTTCAAAAAAAATTGAAGAATTTATAAAAAATAAGGGCACAATTTTATGATTAGTTTGCCACAGATAAACAATGTTTTAAACAATCTTCAAACTGCAATTGACAAAAAAAACAATTGCAGTGTTTTTGGTTTATCTCTTGGCGAAAAAGCATTTTTTTTATCAAAGCAAAACAGACAAATTGTGCTTGTTACAAACAGCGTTGCAGATGGCATAAAGTATACAGAGATGTTTGAAAGTTTCGGCAAAAAGTGTAAGACGTTATTTTTTAATGGTGGCGATTATTTTTCTTTGCACTCAACAACCATAAGTGGCAATCTAATTTCTAGTGTCGACGCTCTCAATAGTCTTGCCAATGGCAAAGTTGATTGTATAATTATGTCGCCAATTTGCTTGATGCAAAAATACACTCCAAAAGACACATTCAAAAAATCGGTTATAAACATAAAGAAAGGTCAAACGATAAATCAAAAAAAACTGATACAAAATCTCATCAATATTGGTTACAGAAGAACAGAACAAATTTCTGCCCCAGGTGAGTTTATGATTAGGGGTGATACTTTTGACATATTTTCTATGTTAAGCAGTCAGCCAGTTCGTATTGAATTTTTTGATGATGAAGTTGATACGATTTCTTATTTTAACATTGAAACATACCGAAAGACTAAAGATATTACAAAAGCAGAAATAGTGCCAACATCGCAATTTGTTTTTGATTGTGATACAAATTCTCAAATTTTTGACAATATATCAAACAGTTTTGAAAAAACGATAAAAACACTCGAACCAAATCAACAAGTTTTGCTTAACACAAACTACGAAGAATTTAAGATAAACTTCGACGGCAAAAACTATTTTCAAATAAAAAATTGGCTTATTCCATTTTTTAAGTATGACAGCATTGTTTCATATTTTGACAGTGATGCATTGCTTGTTTTTGATGATGTAAAACTTGTATATGACACCATAAAAAATGAGTATAAGCAATTTGAAGATGCATACAAAAACATTCAAAATTCTGGTGATGTTTTGCTTGACCAGAAGAACTATTATTTAAGTGAAAACGATATTTTTAATTTTGACAAACAACTTTTATCTTTTCAACAAATAACGACTTCAAATCGTATTTTTAATCCAACATTTGTTGCAAGTTTCAAGAGTAGTGCTCAGACAAATTATTTTGGAAATTACGATTTGCTTGTTGAAGATTTAAGGTATTATCTTGAGTTTAATAACACGGTTATCGTTTGTGCTGGTTCAAAAGAGCATGCAAAATATTTGTCGAAATTTTTGCAAACAAAAAATATAGATATTTGTGAAGATTGTGAAAATGGTATTTGCGACAATAAGGTAAATGTTGTCAGCAGCAATATTCCGTATGGTGCAATTTTTGTAGAAGACAATTTGGTGCTTATTGGCACAAAAGAACTTCTTAAAAAAAGCACAAAACAAAAAGTGCAAACATCTCAAAACAAAAAAGAAGAATTTACTTTGCCAAAGATTGGCGACCTTGTTGTGCATGAGACCTATGGTATTGGTAAGTGTGTTGGTATCGAAAAACTAAAGTTTTCTGATTTTGAAAAAGATTATGTAATTT
>JAFYCH010000023.1 GCA_017539765.1 Clostridia bacterium | reverse complement strand
TTTTGGTGGCAAAAGGCCTTACAATCCTTCACAAAAACCATTTAGTGGAAAGTTTGAACGCAAACCATATGCTCAAAAACCTTTAAGCAAACTTGGAAATGCTGAAGTTGATATTGATTTAAATGCTCTTAAAAACAATGACAGAACATTTGGCAACAAGAAAAAGTCAAAGAATGAGCCACAAGAACACAAGCAACTTAGCAAAAAGGCTCAGATGAGATGGGCAGGAGACATCAATGATGATGACGACAGCGACAGAATTGGCAGAAGACTAAAAGTAAAGAAAAAAGAAGTGTCAAAGCCAAAAGAAGCTGTAAAAATTGAAAATGCTACAATTACCACTGAAAATTTGACAGTAAAAATACTTAGTGAACAAATTGGAATTACAGTGCCAGAAATCGTTAAAAAATTGTTTATTTTGGGTATTATGGCAACTGTTAATAGTACAATAGATTTTGAAACTGCAGAACTTGTAAGTAATGAATTGGGTGTAAAACTTGAAAAGAAAATTCAAGCAACTGCAGAAGAAAAATTCCAGACAAAACTTGAAAGTGCAATTGATGACGATCCAAGTTTGCTTGTAAAACGTCCACCAATTGTTACAGTTATGGGTCACGTTGACCACGGAAAAACTTCGCTTCTTGACGCAGTAAGAAAAACAAATGTTGTCAGTGGAGAAGCAGGCGGAATTACTCAAAGTATTGGTGCTTCTACAACAAAAATCAACGGCAGACTTATTACATTTATTGATACTCCAGGACACGCTGCGTTTACTGCAATGCGTGAAAGAGGAGCACAAATCACAGATATTGCAATCTTGGTTGTTGCAGCCGATGACGGAATTATGCCACAGACAATTGAAGCAATTGAAGACATTAGATCTGCAAAGGTTCCAATGATTGTTGCAATAAACAAAGTTGATAAGCAAGATGCAAATATCGACAGAGTTATGAAAGGTCTTGCTGACCATGGAGTTTTGCCAGAAGAATGGGGCGGTGATACAATTTGCGTACCTATTTCTGCAAAACAAAATAAGAACATTGACAAGTTGCTTGAAATGGTGTTGCTTGTTGCAGATATGCAAGATCTTAAAGCAAATCCAAACAGAAATGCTATTGGTACTGTTATTGAGTCTAGACTTGACAAGGGTAAAGGTCCAGTTGCATCTATTCTTGTTCAAAACGGAACACTTAGTGTTGGTGACACAGTTGTTACTGGAGTTGCATTTGGAAGAATCAGGGCAATGATGGACGAAAACGGAAAGACGGTAAAGAAAGCAACTCCATCAATGCCAGTTCAAATTTTGGGTCTTGATGCCGTTCCACAAAGTGGTGACAGACTTATGGTTGTTGATGAGAAGATGCGTGCTGAGATTATTGCGGAAAGAAAAGATAGAATCAAACTTTCAAAAATCAAATCTCAATCTGCAGTTAGTATTGATGATTTCTTTAACAAGGTTAAAGAGGGAAATCTTAAAAATCTTAATTTGCTTATCAAAGCAGATGTTCAAGGTAGTGCAGAAGCTCTAAAACAATCTTTGGAAAAATTATCAGATGAAGAGGTTAATGTTAGAGTTGTTCATAGTGCAGCAGGAGCTGTTACAGAAAGTGATATTACACTTGCACAAGTTGCAAATGCAATAGTTATAGCATTTAATGTAAGACCTGTACCTACAGCAAAAGATCTAGCTGAAAGAAATGAAATAGAAATAAAACAATATTCAGTAATTTATCAAGCAATAGATGATGTTAAATTAGCTATGAAAGGAATGTTAGATCCAGTATTTGAAGAAAAAGTTATAGGAAATGTAGAAGTACGTCAAGTATTTAAGGTTTCAAATGTTGGAACAATAGCAGGAGCATATGTTTTAGATGGTAAAATAGAAAGAAATGCAGGAGTTAGAGTACTTCGTGAAAACGTAGTTATCCATGAAGGAAAACTTGTATCATGAAAACGGTTTAAAGATGATGTGAAAGAAGTTGCAAAAGGATATGAATGTGGTATGCAAATAGAAGACTACAATG
>JAFYCH010000022.1 GCA_017539765.1 Clostridia bacterium | reverse complement strand
CTGTGTAATCATAAGAAGTGTAAACGCCATCATTGCTTTCGTCAGAAATATTTGTAAAGTCTACTTTAAACAAATCAATCTTTTTTGTTTCTGTGTCTTTGTCAAATGCGTCTTTTTCGATTTCTTCATAATCAACATTATCAAAGAAAGCAAATCCTGTGCCTTTTGATTTTTCTTCGCCAAGGCAAAGTACAATATTTATTGTCTTTTCTTCAAAACCTGTTTTAAGCAAAACAGAGTAGTGTTTCCAAGTATTGTTTGTATCAATGTTTGCAATTTCTCCCAAAACTATGTCATCACACATAACTTTGAAACTTGCTTTTACATTTGAAAGTCCATTTGTCAAAACATCAAAAGATATTTTTGCAAATTTTCCACTTTCAACGGTTTTTCCACTGCTTGTATATTTTTGATAGTTGTTTGTTAAATTTCCAATCATCAAAACATTGTTGTTTGGATGAGCATTGTTAAGTGCTGGTATAACTGGTACTCCAAGAGCAGTATTATTTTCGTTTGTGTTAATAACTCCATTAAGAGCAGTTGTGGTTGAATTAGATGCACTAAGTGTCCAGCCTTGTGGTTTGTAAGGATATGAATCCTTAACGTCATTTATTGTTATTAAATTAAAGTTGCTGTTTACAATTTCTGTTTCTGTGTTGTATTGATTAAGGTTAACTTCTGTGCCATTATCTTTGTTTGATGTATATTCATCTGATGTTATTTTCATCAAGGTAAAGTTGTCAAACAATGCATAACCAACACCGTCAACATAAACTTCCAAACAAAGTTCAATGTCAATCAAAGGGTTTGTTTTTACAAGGAAATAATATTCCTTCCAATTGTTTGTTGCTTCATTTGTGTAACTTGAAGTGCTGATGTTGTCGGTAGAGTAGTCTTTTTCTTCGTAACTTGAGTTTTCGTAGTAGTATGGATTTGGAGCACCATTGCTTAAAAACTCGTTTGTATATGGATTTCTTTCTAAAAGTTTAACATAAGCATTTCCGTTTATTTCTCCTGTTTTAGCGAGGAAACTTAACTTATATATAGTGTTTTTCTTTGCGGTAAAGTATGAACTTTTGTAACCAACATAACCTTTTTCTAAATTGTTTATCAAAAGTGCATTTTGGTTGCCATATACATTTGTATTTTCAATTGTATCTGTTACTTTTGTGTCTGTGTTATTAAAATTTCTAACACTGTAAATTCCGCTTATTGTCTTGTTTGAACCAACCAAATTTGTGCTTTCTGACAATGTCCAATTGTCAGCAGCAAGTGCTGACTCAAAACTTGGGTTTGCAATAAATTCTGTTGCAGGAACATAGTTTTGGTCAAGGTTGAGATATCTATAGTTTGCATTTGAAGCAATATCGTTGTTAAGTGAAGTTACAAATGAAGTTTGGTCATAACTTTTTATTGAAACATTATCAAAGAATACTGCGCCTTTGCTTGTGTTTTTGTTTTCATTTCCAAGCCAAAGTTCAAGTGAAACACTAATAGTTTTTAATGCGTTTGTTTGAACATAAAATCTATATTGTCTCCAAGCACCATTTGTGTTTATTGAGAAAGTATATTCATCTTTTTTAACTTCATCTACACCAGTGAGTTTTGCTGATGCGTTAGATGCGGCTTCTGTATAAGCCATAAATTGAATTAAGTAATATGAACCTTTTTGCAGATCAACAACAGCACTTCTGTATCCTGAATATGTTGCAAAGTTTTCTGAGTTAATCATCAAAACTTGTTTATCTGGCATTTCAAGATAAGTTGGAATCCAATTTTGAAGTTTGTATTTTTTTTGAATAACATCTTCTGTTGCCACATCTGTTTCAAGTGAAATTACACCTGAAGTGATGCCATCAATCTTGTTCAGTTCTGTCCAACTTGTTGGAACCCCTGGCAAAGTACTTCCGCTTGTAAGAGTAGGGTTAATAAAATTGCCGTTGCCTATATCAACAATTGATTCATAAGCAAACAATTTATTTTTTGTTAGTTCTGCTATTCCAAAAAGAGCAGCGCTTGTGCTTGAAAATAGCATAAAAATTGCAATCATCATTGCAACGAGTTTAATCTTAAAATTTT
>JAFYCH010000004.1 GCA_017539765.1 Clostridia bacterium | reverse complement strand
CGTCATCATAAGGACCTTTAAAATTCCAGAAACCTTCTAAATAACTCTTATATCCATGATATTTACGTTCAGGATGTTCTTTTTTTTGCTCATCAACCCAAATGTCTAAACTTTTTGCTTGAATTTTTAAAGCTCTTTCTTCATATTCACTACTGTATCTATTTTCATTAGGTAATCTTTCAATTTTATTCCAATTATTCTTATCTCTATCCCGGTGATCTTTTCCTACTTTACCTTCACCTATATATTCATAGTATTCATAGCTTTCATATACATATTGATCAAGAGATATTCTGGTAGCATCAGTAATAGTATTACATTGTTTCAATGTTTTATATGTTTCAATATCCACATTATTACCAACAACACCTTCAACAATTAATTTTTCTTTATCTTTATATTCATCACAAGTAATTATTCCTTTTTCAATTCCACCTAAATTTTCAGCTAATACACTTTCATCTAATTCTTGATTATATTTCATAAAACTCCCCTTTATTTTTTATTAAAGCATAAAATATTCTTCTTACTGTCATCAGTTTATCATAAGGGGGTGGGGTTGTCAATACCATTTAAAAAAATATCAAAAATTTTTGCATAAATAGTTGACAAACGGAAAATATAATCATATAATAGTGCTAGCAGTCAAAGTTATGGAGTGCTAACAATGTTACGTTTTGATTGCACAAAAAAGGGGGACAGATTGGAATACGAAAATATAAGCGAACGAAAACTGCAAATTTTGTATAGCGCTGTAGAAGATTACATTCAATTTGCAACGCCAATCACAAGTGGTTCTGTTCACGAAAAGTACATTCAAGACATCAGTCCTGCAACACTCAGAAACGAACTTTCGGCACTGGAAGCCATGGGGTATTTGAAACAACTTCACACTTCAAGCGGAAGAGTTCCAACAACAAAGGCATATCGTCTTTATGTAAACGAACTTATGAAAAGCACCAAGTTTGGCAAAAAAGAACTTGAAACTGTCAGGGACTTGCTATCTAAAAGAACAGCATATTTGACAGATGTCATAAGTCAGGTTGCAGGGGTTATATCTCAAGCAACAAACTATCCAGCAGTTGTTGTGCTTAATGGCTACGACAATTTGCCAATTGAAAGCATAAAGATTATTCCACTTATCGACAAATCGGCACTATTACTTATCGGCACAAAAAATGGAATAGTAAATGGCCAGTTTAACCTAAGTAGTGGTGTGACAGAAGAAGTTTGTGTTGATGCAAGCAACTTGCTTACAAAAAAGTTTTATGGCAAAACCATAAAATATATGCGAGACAACATTCAAACCGAACTTGTTGACGCAAAAAACGAGATTGACAGTTTTAGTGGACTATATAACAACTTGATTGATTGTCTTTCAAATTTGATTTCAGGACAATCACACATAATAAAAGTTGGCGAAACAAAACTTTTAAACAATCCAGAATACACTGACCTTAAGGACGCAAAAAAAGTGCTTGACATTTTGGAAGATGACAACGAACTTAAACAAGTTTTTGAAAATGGCGATGAAAACGAAATTAGTTTCACAATTGGCAGAGAAAACAACAGTGAAGACTTAAAGTCTTGCAGTGTCGTAAAAGCAAACTACAAAATCGGTGGCAAACAAATTGCAAGCATTGGTGTTATTGGACCAGAGAGAATGGACTATAGCAATGTTGCAGGAGCACTTAAAGTTATTGTTTCAGAACTTAACAAATTGAATTTGCTCACAAAAACTAATCCAGAAGGAGATGAACAAAACTGATATGGCAAAGAGAACAAAAAAAGATATGGAAGAAAAAGTAGAAGAAGCCGTTGACACTGGAAAGGTTATGACCGAAGAAGAATTGTTTGGTGAAGATGCTCAAAAGCAAGATGACAAAGCAAAAGAATACTTAGATATGGCACAGCGTATTCAAGCAGAGTTTGACAACTACAGACGCCGAAATTTGGATATAGCCAAAAATTCTAGGCAAGATGGCATAATTCACTCAGTCACAGAACTTTTGCCTGTTGTAGACACAATAAAAAGTGCACAAAGGCAAGTTCAAGACGAAACTTTTGCAAAATCAATTGATTTGATATACAAGCAAATTATTGAATGTTTTGCAAAACTGGGAGTGACCAAAATTGAAGCGGTCGGTAAACCTTTTGACCCAAATTATCACAATGCTATTATGGCAGAAGAAGCAAATGGAGTAGAGCCAGATATGGTTATTGAAGAATTCCAAGAGGGCTTTATGATAGATGGCAGAGTGATAAGACACAGCGTGGTTAAGGTTTCAAAATAAAATTGTTTATTATATGCAAATCTTTGCATTTTAATATTTGTGCAGATTGTCACACAAAACCAATCAAAAAAGCGCATAATTGCGAAAGCAAAAAGGAGATAAATTATGGGAAAAATTATTGGTATTGACTTAGGTACAACAAACAGTTGTGTTGCATTTATGGAAGGCAATCAACCTACAGTTATTACAAATGCAGAAGGTGGCAGAACAACACCTAGTGTTGTTGCAGTTACAAAAACTGGCGAAAGACTTGCTGGTCAAGTTGCAAAACGTCAGGCAGTTGCAAATGCACATAACACAGTTCAATCAATCAAAAGAGAGATGGGAAATGATGTCAAAGTTAATCTTGGCGACAAATCATATTCTCCACAAGAAATTTCTGCAATGATTCTTCAAAAACTTAAGGCAGATGCAGAAGCATATTTGGGTCAAAAAGTAACTCAAGCAGTTATTACTGTTCCTGCTTACTTTAATGATGCTCAAAGACAAGCAACAAAAGATGCTGGAAAAATTGCAGGTCTTGAAGTTTTGAGAATTTTAAACGAACCAACAGCTGCAGCACTTTCTTATGGACTTGACAAGGCAGAAAACAAAAATCAAAAAATTTTGGTTTATGACCTTGGTGGTGGTACATTCGATGTATCAATTTTGGAAATAGGTGATGGAGTATTTGAAGTTCTTTCAACAAACGGAAACACACGTCTTGGTGGAGATGATTTTGATAACAAAATTATTGACCTTCTTGTAGAAAACTTTAAAGCAACAGAAGGCATTGACCTTTCTCAAGACAGAATGGCTATGCAAAGACTTAAAGAAGCTGCAGAAAAGGCAAAAATTGACTTATCATCTAGCGTAACATCAAACATCAACTTGCCATTTATCACAGCAGATCAAAACGGTCCAAAGCATCTTGAATATGAACTTTCACGTGCAAAATTTGAATCTTTGATTGATGACTATATCAAAGAAAGTTTGGCAAAATGTGATGCAGCACTCAAAGACGCAAAACTTACAAAAGACCAAATTGACAAAGTTATTTTGGTTGGTGGTTCAAGCCGTATTCCAGCAGTTCAAGAAGCACTTAAAAACTATATGGGCAAAGAACCATTTAAGGGTATCAACCCAGATGAATGCGTTGCAATTGGTGCAGCAATTCAAGGCGGAGTTCTTGCAGGTGACGTAAAAGACGTTTTACTTCTTGACGTAACACCACTTTCACTTGGTATTGAAACACTTGGTGGAGTATGTACAAAACTTATTGCAAGAAATACAACAATCCCAACAAAAAAGAGTCAAATTTTCTCAACAGCAGCAGATAATCAACCAGGTGTTGATATTCACGTATTGCAAGGTGAAAGAGAATTTGCAAAAGATAACAAGACACTTGGAAGATTCAGTTTGAACGACATTCCACCTGCTCCAAGAGGCGTTCCACAAATCGAAGTTACATTTGATATTGACGCAAACGGAATTGTTCACGTATCAGCAAAAGATCTTGGTACAAACAAAGAACAAAGCATTACAATTACAGCAAGCAGCAATTTGAGCGAAGCAGATATTGATAAGGCTGTAAACGAAGCAAAACAATTTGAAGCAGAAGATAAGAAAAAGAAAGAACTTGTAGATACAAAAAATCAAGCAGATGCCTATGTATTCCAAATCGAAAAAATGATGAAAGATGCTGGCGACAAGGTTAGCGAAGAAGATAAGGAAAAACTTAATAAAGCAATAGAAGAAGCAAAGAAAGATTTTGCAAGTGACGATATTGAAGTTGTTAAAAAGGCTCTTGAAAAATTGCAACACGAAAGCGAAAGCGTTGTAACAAAATTGTATCAAAACAC
Source organism: Clostridia bacterium (assembly GCA_017539765.1). Classification (GTDB taxonomy): domain Bacteria; phylum Bacillota; class Clostridia; order Christensenellales; family UBA1242; genus UBA9845. Next base: position 927 of record JAFYCH010000004.1, on the reverse strand, counting down.
AGGTGCAAATGCCGCTGGAGCAGAAGGCGCAGCAGGTGCAACAGGTGCTGAAGGTGCAGCAGATGATGGCAACATTCATGTTGATCCAGAAGATGTAAAAGTAGATGAGAACTAATCTCAAAAATATCAAAATAGGAACGGAAATTCCTATTTTGTTTTAAAGGAAAAATTATGGCAAAAAATTATTATGACGTTTTGGGAGTAGATAAGACTGCGTCTCAAAGTGAAATTAAAACTGCATATTTTAAACTTGCAAAAAAGTATCATCCAGACGTCAATAAAGACCCTGAAGCAGCACCAAAATTTAAGGAAATAAACGAAGCATATAGTTGCCTTGGAGACGAGGAAAAACGTAAAAATTATGACCAATTTGGGAATGCAGAAGGTAATCCATTTCAAAATGCTGGTACGGGTGCTGGTGGTGCTGGTGGTTTTGACTTTGGTGGTTTCTCTGCGAATTTTGGTGGTTTTGACTTTGATGATATTTTCAGCAATTTTGGCTTTGGTGGTGGCTCAAGCAGAAGAAGTAACTCTACAATAGGTGAGAGTATTGTTTTAAGATTAAATCTTACCTTTGAAGAGGCTGCACTTGGTTGTACAAAAACATTTAGTTTTACAAGAAAAGAAAAGTGTGACCATTGCAAAGGTACTGGCGCTGAGAATGGAAAAGTTAAGACATGTCCAACATGTAATGGTGCAGGACAAGTAAAATATACACAAAACTCAATTTTTGGCAGAATAGTTAATGTTGGTACATGTTCGACTTGTAAGGGTACTGGAAAAGTTGTAGCAGAAAAATGTGCTGTTTGTGGTGGTAGTGGTGTTCTTAAAAAGAATAGAACACTTACAGTCACAATTCCTGCTGGTATTGATAATGGTCAAGAATTGACAATTTCTGGTGAAGGAAATTCAACAGCAACAAGTGTT
>JAFYCH010000021.1 GCA_017539765.1 Clostridia bacterium | reverse complement strand
TGGCAAAAATCTTGAAGGAGGATATTATGGCTGTTAAAACTGTTAATAGTTATGGAAAAATAAGTATTAGCGACGAAGCAATAGAAACTGTTGCTGGAAGCACTGCACTTGAATGCTATGGTGTGGTTGATTTAGTAGCCAAAAGACTTTCCGACAATTTTGCGTTAATGTTTAAAAAACAACAATTGAAAAAAGGTGTAAAAGTTTTGACCGTAGACAACAAAATATACATTGACCTTTACGTAATCCTTAAATATAGCGTCAGCATCAGTGCCGTTGCAGAAAGTTTAAAAAAGACTGTAAAATACAGCGTAGAGAATTTTACTGGCATGATTGTTGACAGTGTCAATGTTAATGTTTGTGGAATTAGGGTTTAAGCTTTTTTTAGTGATTTAAAAGGTAGGATATTTGCAAAATGCAAAAGAGTATAAATGGAAATATGTTAAGAAAGATGATGCTTGCGGGTGCATCACTTTTAGAAGAAAATAAGAATTACGTCGATTCGTTAAATGTTTTCCCTGTTCCAGACGGAGACACAGGAACAAACATGAGTCTCACAATGCGAAGTGTAGCAAATGAGATTAACGAATGCACAGACAACAGCATAGAAAGTTTGGCAGAAGCGTTTGCTAAAGGTGCACTTAAGGGCGCAAGAGGAAACAGTGGAGTTATTCTTTCACAAATTTTAAGAGGAATGAGTGTTTCTCTTCGCGAAAAGCCACTTAATGAAATTGGACCAAAACAATTTGCCGCAGCACTTACAAAGGGCGCAGAAACTGCTTATAAGGCTGTCACAAAACCAAAAGAAGGTACAATTTTGACAGTTGTCAGAATGATGGCAGAGTGTGCATCAAGACTTGCAAAGAAAAAGATTGACATGGACGATATGTTAAAGCAAGTTGTTGACCAAGGTGAAGAAACTTTGAAGCAAACTCCAGAAATGCTACCTGTTCTTAAAAAAGCAGGCGTTGTTGATAGTGGTGGTAGAGGACTTGTAATTGTTTTCACAGGTTTCTATAAATGCTTAATAAACGATGAAACATTAAAGATTAACTATGAAGAGTTTGACAAAGTCGCAACAACATCTTCAAATGGTTTTGAATCTAACGAAGCAATCATAAATCTTGAAAATTTGGGTGATATTCAATTTGCATATTGCACAGAATTTATGGTTATTCAAATGAAAAAGAAGACCACGGAAGCCGATATTGATAAATTGCGTGAAAAACTTATGGAAATTGGTGATTGCGTAATTTGTGTTGGAGATTTGAGCCTTGTAAAAGTTCACGTTCACACAAATCAACCAAATTTGGCACTTGGCTATGCACTTGAACTTGGAGAACTTACAAAACTTAAAATTGAAAATATGCTTGAGCAAAACCGTGCACTTAAGGCAAAAAGAGCAAAAATGGCAGAAAACTTTAAACCTTATGGCATTGTTAGTGTTTGTGCAGGCGATGGTCTTGAAGCATTGTTTAAAGATTGCGGAGTAGATTATTGCATAAAGGGTGGTCAAACAATGAACCCAAGTGCAAATGATATTGCAAAAGCAATCGAAAATGTTCCTGCAAAGGACATTTATGTTTTGCCAAATAACAAAAATATTATTCTTGCAGCAGAGCAAAGCAAGTCACTTATATCAAACAAGGCAATCCATGTAATTCCAACAGCAAGTATTCCAGAGGGTATTTCTGCTTGCATCGCATTTAACAGTGAAGCAACACCAGAAGAAAATCAGGCAGCAATGCTTGAAAGTATGAAGTGTGTAAAGTCAAGCAGCGTTACTTATGCTGTAAGAACAACAGAACTTGATGGCTTTAAACTTAAAGAAGGCGATATTATTGGACTTACAGAAAAAGCAATTCTTGCAAAGGGCAGTGATATTCCAGAAACAGTAGAAAAAGTTATTGACAAACAAATTAACGAAGATATTGTCAACATAACACTTTTTTATGGCGATGGAGTAAAAGAAGAAGATGCCAACAGTCTTTGCGAAAAATTGCAACAAAAATATGAAAATTGCGAAGTAAGTGTAATCAATGGTGGACAACCGGTTTACTATTACTTAATCTCTATGCAATAATACATTTTACTGATAAAAATGATTATAATTTTATAACCATATTTCAGATTTATAGATAAGAAAAAGATTAAAAAAGTTAGTTCTGATGAACTAACTTTTTTGAAAACTATTTTCCACAATTTTTTGCTCTTGAAGTTTTGCTTCTAGATGTTTTTCTGCATGTTCTTCCCATATGGCTAGATGTCTCCATTTGGGTTGAATTTGAGTGTGCTCTTTTTGAAGCAGTAGAGCTGTTTGTCTTTTTTCTCATAATAGTTTTCACCTCCCATTTTTTGTAAGGTTGCTCCTTACACTTATAGTTTGAGTTATTTTATATAATTAATACAAAACTAAATTGGTAAATTATGCTTTATATTTGTCAAAAATTGGAAAAAAACAAGTATTTCAAAAAAAATAAATTTTTTAAAAAAATTTTATAATTTCTCTTGATTTTTTTTGTTTTATTTGTTATTATATAAAAGTCAACAGCAGTTATGGGAGTTTAGCTCAGATGGCTAGAGCATCTGCCTTACAAGCAGGGGGTCATAGGTTCGAGCCCTATAACTCCCACCAATGCTGTTGATTTATTTTGCGGGAATGGCTCAGTGGTAGAGCGTTACCTTGCCAAGGTAAATGTCGCGAGTTCGAATCTCGTTTCCCGCTCCACTAAAAACAGCCCACTGGGCTTTTTTTATTTCATATCGTGCAGCTTGGGCGAGATTCGATGTGCTGTTTCCAGCACGCAAACTTGAGTTTGCACTCGCGATAAATCGCCGAGTTCACGACTGTAATCTTTCGTTTCCCGCTCCAAATCGAAAATCAAGGCCTTATGGCTTTGTTTTTTTTATTTAGTTTTTTAGTCAAGAAAAAATAAAAGCTTCAAAACTTTTGTGCATCTCCAAAACAGCAACTTTTTTTGCATTTTGCATAAACTTATTTGTGTTTTGATAAGAACAATATATTTTATACTCTTTAAATATTTAGGTATTGACAAATATATATTTTTTTTGATATTATAATAATAATGAATGTAATCTAATGCGATTAGGTGAAATTTTAAGGAGAGGAAAATATGGAAAAATTAACAGAAAAAGAAATTGTTGAAAAAATTAAAAATCCTGACATTAGTTTTTTAAATGATGTTAAACAATACAAACAAAATGTAGAC
>JAFYCH010000020.1 GCA_017539765.1 Clostridia bacterium | reverse complement strand
GTTTTTAAAGGTTCTGTCTTCGTTGAGTGGTTCAACTGCCTGAGCAATATAGTATTTCTCTTCTTCGTCTGCCATAAGGTAAACGATTTCATCTGTAACTTTTCCGTCAACAACTTTTTTGTATGGAGTTTCAAGGAAACCATATTTGTTAACTTTTGTATATGCTGCAAGTCCGTTTACAAGACCAATGCTTTGACCTTCTGGAGTTTCGACAGCACAAATACGTCCATAATGTGTATAGTGAATATCACGAACTTCTGCACTTGCACGTTCTTTTTTGATTCCACCAGGTCCTACTGCTGAAATTCTTCTTTTGTTTGTAAGTGAAGATGCAGGGTTAAAGTCTTCTGTAATTTGAGAAAGTTGTCCGCTTGAAAGGAAATCTCTCAAAAATTTATTAACTGGTCTTGCGTTTATAAGAGATGCTGGTGAAAGTTCGCTTGTCTCGTGACTTTGCATGTTTTCACGAATGTTATCTCTAAGTTTTGCAACACCCTTTCTAAATTCGTTTTGGAACAATTCGCCAACAGTTGCAATTCTTCTGTTTGACAAATGGTCAATGTTATCAACTTCACCAAGACCAATATCAAGGTCTCTCATATATGCGATTGATGCAATGATATCTTCTATTGTCAAGTGAGTTGTAACAAGTTCTTTTGCATTTTCTTTGATTGCGGCAAGTCTTGCTTCTTTTGTTTTGTTATCTTTAAGAATTTGGGCAAGAAGCGGATAATAAGCAAGTTCTGTTACTCCAAGTTCTTCTGGGTTGCAATCAATAACTTTAGACAAATCAACACGAGCATTACCAATAATCTTGTGTGGAGCTCCATCGTGCATAATTCTAACTTCGTTGATACCTGCATTTTGAATTTCCCATGCAACATCATTTGTAATAACTTCACCTTTCTTCACAGCAACTTTGCTTCCGATTTTAACATCTTCTGCGGCAACCTTATCGGTTATTCTTGTTGCAAGAGAAAGTTTTTTGTTGTATTTGTATCTTCCAACTTGGGCAAAATTGTAATATTGATTTGAGAAGAAAGTATCAAACAAGTATTGTCTTGTTGCGTTTGCATCTGGAACTTCACTTGGACGAGTTTTTCTTGCAATTTCAAGCAAACTTTCTTCTTCTGTTACTTGTGGTTCTTTTTCAAGTGTTGCGGCAATGATTGGATCATTATCAAAAAGTTCCAAAATCTTTTCGTTTGTATATCCGCAAGCTTTCAAAAATACACCAGCACTAACTTTGCTGTTGGCATTGATGATAACTTTTAAAACGTCATTATGGTTTTGCTCTACAGAAAGACGTGTTCCACGTGGTGAGTGCAATGTCGCTGTGATAACATTCTTTCCTGACTTATCAATAGTCTTTTCAAAATATACACTTGCGCTTTTGATGATTTGGCTGATGATGACTCTTTCTACACCATTGACAATAAAATAGCCTTCCTCACTCATAAGAGGAATATCACCCATAAATACTTCTTGTTCAATAACTTCACCAGTTTCCTTTAAAACAAGTCTTGCATTAACTTTTAAAGGTGTTGTATAGTTTTGACGAGCACGTCTACACTCTTCTTTTGTGTACTTAGGTTTGCTGTCAACTGAATAACCAGTGAAATATAATTCTGCCTTGTCACTATAATCGACGATTGGAGAATACTCTTCCAGCACCTCCCCAATTCCTTTTTCTAAGAACTCCTTATATGGTTTCTTTTGGATTTCTAAAAGATAAGGTGGCTCAACAGTTTCATCTATCTTTGCAAAACTGTAACGTTCAGCGTTGCCATACTTAACTTTTTTGATTTTGAGAGTTTCTTGCATCGATTCACATTCTCCTTTGATAAAAACAATATTAAACTAATTTGAGATTTTGCCAAAAATATGTAAACAAATTTAACTTTTTTCTGGCGTCTATATTAAAATATAGAAAACTCAAAACTAAATTTTATGCATACAAAAGCCTTCTATATATGCATAGCACATTATATCATAGCACATTTTCAAAAATAAAGTCAACAGGAAAATTGTAAATTTTTTACATTTTTTTTATGTAGACTTTTTTACTTTACCTTTATAACACTACTTATAACCATACATAACCGCAAATTTATTTATAGTTTTTCAATAACTAAAACGAGCATTTTTATTTTTTATTTCTATTTATTTTGTTTTTTTTATCTTTTATGTCAAAATATTATTGTGAAGATTATTAAGAGAATAGATAAGCATATAGAAAAAATAAAGCTCTCTTACAGCAAAATGCTTACAAGTGTTGGGCTGAAAATTTTTACGCATAATAAAAAAATACCAAATGTTTGTATAAAAAAAGATATTGCCTATGGCACAAGCAAGTTGCAAAAGTTTGATTTGATATACCCTGTTGAAACCAGCAGAAAAAAACTACCAGTTTGTTTTTATGTTCATGGTGGCTCTTGGTGTGGTGGTGACAAATATGGTTATAACAGATTTTGCGGAAACCTTGCAAAACAAGAATATCTTGTTGTGAATCTAAATTATCGACTTATGCCAAAAGTAAGCGTAAAGACTTGTGTGGCAGACTGCATAAAAGCAATAAGGTTCTTTATGCAAAATGCCAAATCAATTTTAAAAACAATAAAAGCAAAATATGATTTGAATTTTGACGATGTGTATATGCTTGGTGACAGTGCTGGTGCACATATTGTAAGTTTGATTGCGGCAAAACAAACCAGTGGCAAAATTAAACTTAAAATAAATATTTCCGCACTAGGGCTTTACTATGGCGTATATAATTTTGAAGGTATTGCTCACGACCCATCACCAATTATGACTGACCTAGATAAATACTGGAAATCTGTTTGTGACGACACAAAAACGCTTTATAAAGAAATAAGCACCACAACTTATGTTACAGAAAAATTTCCTGCAACATTTATGACAAGTGGCGAAATTGACAAACTGCATTTTCAAAGTGAAGTTTTGGCACGCCTACTTAAATATAACAGCGTAGAACTTGAATATTTAAGTTTTGAAAAATCAAGACGGGACGGCGCACACGCATTTTTGAATGCACCATTTTTGAAAAGTGCAAAAGAAGCATTTGCTACCCTTTCTGACTTTTTTGAAAAACACAGAAAACAATAAGGAAAAAATATGAACAAAAATGACAAAGTAAATTTAACAATAAACAACTATGGTTGCAACGCAGAAGGTGTTGCTCTTTTTGATGGGCAGATTGTTTTTGTACCATACTCTCTTGTCGATGAAAACATAGATGCAACAATAATCAAACAAACAAGCAAAACAAATCTTGCAAAAATTGATAACATAAACAATCCGAGCGAATTGCGTATAAAGGCACCTTGTCCATATTTTGAAAAATGCGGTGGCTGTCAACTTCAACATACTACCTATCAAAACACCATAAAAATAAAAACAGAAATTGTGCAAAACGCAATCACAAATATTGGTAAAATTAACTATAAAATTTCAAGCGCAATTCCAAGTGAGAATATGTATCATTATAGAAACAAAATTGCAATGCCAATAAATCCTAAAACTAGATTGCTTGGAATGTATAGACCATCTAGCCACAAGATTGTTGATATTGAAGATTGTTTGCTTCAAAAAAATATGATATCAAGTCTCATAAAAGTGTTTAATGGTTATCTATCACAAACAAAAAACACTATATATAATGATGAAACAAAAACAGGTCTGCTTAAGTCGCTTGTGGCAAGAGAAACAGATAATAAACTGCTCGTAACGGTTGTTATAAATGGAAATGACCTAAATGATAAAAACTTGCTTGTAGATTTGCTTAAACAAAACTTTGAAAACTTTGGACTTAATCTCAATATAAACAAACTCAAAAACAATGTAATACTTACAGAAAATTTTGTAGATGTTTTTGGAGATAACAAAGCGGAAATTTGTGAAAATGGAATAAAATATTTTATTTCAAACCAAAGTTTTATGCAGGTCAACGACGAAGTGAAACTTGAAATGTATAATGCGATTTTTAATGAGATTGAAAACTGCTATGTTGTTGATGCCTATAGTGGTGCGGGACTGCTTTCCGCAATGATGGCAAAGCATGCAAAATATGTTTACGGAATTGAAATTGTAAAACCAGCAACAGAACTTGCAAACGAACTTGCAAAAACAAACAACATTAAAAACTTAAAAAACATAAATGGTGACTGCGCCATTGAACTGCCAAAACTTATGGATAGTTTAAATGCAGAAGAAAAAAATAATTTAACAGTTGTGCTAGACCCACCAAGAAAAGGTTGTGACAAAAAAGTGCTTGATGCCATTGCAAAAGTTGCTCCACAAAAAATTGTCTATATGTCCTGCGACCCATCTACCCTTGCACGTGACCTTAAAATTTTGCAAGAGCAACTTCACTACAACATAAAATACATTCAGCCATACGATATGTTTCCACAAACTAAACACGTTGAAACTCTGGCTGTCTTGGAAAAATAAAAAAGGTGAAATATATGAAAGATAAATTACCAGATCCAAACATAGTATATCCAATTGAAGGTTATAAAGATGAAATATATGTAAAACCAACAATAAAAAATCCGAACATTATTGTGGGCGATTTTACATATATAGCAGACAATGAGTTCGAAAGCCATGTTTCACATCTGTACGAGTGGAATGATGACAAATTGATTATTGGAAAATTTTGTCAAATTGCAAAAGGCGTTGAATTTGTTATGAATGGTGCCAATCACCAAATGAATGCAGTATCCACTTTTCCATTTTATACTTTAAGTGGTTGGGACATGTCGGCTCCATCTAAGAATGATTTACCCTTAAAAGGCAATACCGTTATTGGAAATGACGTATGGATTGGACAAAATGCAGTTATTCTTCCTGGTGTTCATATTGGCGATGGTGCAATTGTTGGTGCAAACTGCGTGATTGGTCACAACGTTGAGCCATATACAATAGTTGTCGGAAATCCAGCAAGAGTAATAAGAAAAAGATTTGATGATGAATTGATAGATATTTTGCTGAAATTTAAGTGGTGGAACAAAAGCATTGAAGAAATAAACAATCTTATTCCACTACTCACTTGCAGTGATTTGGAAAAAGTAAAATTACAACTTAAAAAATTAACCAATAAGGAATAAATAAGTATAATAAAAACTTCTACCAAAAGTAGAATTTGGAATATTGACTTTCACCTTGAAAATATTTTATCATAAAAAGGAGATTTTCTCTATGAACGATTTTGAATTTGGAAACTACATTTACCAAATGCGTAAAAAAAGTGGATTAACTCAAAACGAACTTGCAAAAGAACTTGGAATTTCTAATAAAGCCATCTCTAAATGGGAAAACGGAAAATCAAAACCAACAACAGATGTGTTAAGAAAGTTATCAGTTTTATGGAATGTTCCTGTTGAAAATCTCCTAATGTTAAAAGAAAAGGAGAAAGATATGGAAATAACAAAAATTGTCATAACTGGTGGCCCTTGTGCAGGAAAGTCCACTGCCCTAAGTTGGATTCAAAATGCTTTTACGCAAAAAGGATATCAAGTGTTGATTGTGCCAGAAACTGCAACAGAACTGATTTTGGGTGGCGTTGCACCTTGGACTTGTGGAACGAATTTAGATTTCCAAAAATGCCAAATGGAATTGCAACTTGAAAAAGAAAAACTTTTTGAGCAAGCAGCAACATCAATGGACAGCAAAAAAATATTGATTGTCTGCGACCGTGGAGCCCTTGACAACAAAGCATATATGACGCCTACAGAGTTTTCTGCAGTACTCAACTCTCTTGGCAAAAATGAAATTGAACTTAGAGACGGCTACAATGCAGTGTTCCACCTTGTATCTGCAGCAAAAGGTGCAGAAAGTTTTTACACCACTGCCAACAACAACGCCCGAACAGAAGACCTTAAACAAGCAGCAGAACTTGATGACAAAATCATTGAATCGTGGACAGGTCACCCACACTTTAGAATAATAGACAATCAGGTTGACTTTGAACAAAAAATGAAGAATTTGATTGCAGAAGTCACTTCTTATCTTGGAGAGCCACTTCCTTTTGAAATTGAAAGAAAATTTGTGATTGAATACCCTGACATAAATTGGCTTGAAAATATTCCAAATTGCAAAAAGGTCGAAATTATTCAAACCTATCTCAAATCTCCAAACAAAGATGAAGAAATAAGAATCCGTCAAAGAGGCCTTGAAGGAAATTATATTTACACAAAAACCACAAAAAGAAAAATTAACAATATGAAAAGAGTCGAAATTGAAAAGCGACTTTCAAAAGACGAATACTTAAAACTGATGATGGATGCAGACACAACAAAGAGACAAATCAGAAAAACAAGATATTGTTTGATGTACAAAAATCAATATATTGAAATTGACACTTATCCTTTCTGGAAAGATATTGCAATTGCAGAAGTTGAGCTTAATGACGAAAATCAAAAAATAGAATTACCAAAAAAACTTAATGTATTAAAAGAAGTAACAAACGATGAAAAAT
>JAFYCH010000019.1 GCA_017539765.1 Clostridia bacterium | reverse complement strand
AAATCTCCCCCACTTTTTTTATGCCATTTTTTTGTTTTTTGCCACAACATTTCGCAAAAGATACCTTTTGTGAAAAGATTAAGTTTTCCTTGAAAACTATAAAACAGTTATCTGAGCAATTTGTATATTGTGTCATTTTGACATGACCCCAGTCGTAGACAATGGAAGAATCTCAACCATATGGAATAGATTCTTCGTAAGATAGACAAGAAGCAAGGCTCTGAATGACAGGTTAATGTTGGTATTATCACACTGAAAGTGTGTTAATATAATAAAATTTAAAGGAGAAAAAAGAAAATGGTAAAAAACAAAAAGATGTCAAAAACATCAATTGCCGTAATCGTACTTGCACTTCTCTTGGTGTTTAGTTTGGTTATGGGTATGACAGGCGCTTGGTTTACATCAAAAGCAGGCAGTGCAACAGACACAAGTCTTGATTTTGGTAGAGTTGTTTTGAATGTTACTGGTGGTAGCTTTGGGCAAGTATCTCATACAAATAATGGCGATGCTGCATATTTAGATGGCGTTGAAGTTATGCCAGGTGATAGTATTAACTATTCATTAACAGTTGCAAAAGCAGCTACAAGCGAAGATTTCTACTATCGTATATTTGTAACAGTAACAGGAGTTGCTGGTGCAAGCTATACTGCAGATGAAACAGTGTATGATACAACTGCAGAAGGTTGGAATGGTACACATGCCGGAAGCATCACATTAGCAGGCAATGTATATGGAAATACATATCAAGGTGCTAATATTTCTCTTGCATATGAAGTAAGAGCAATTCAAAAAGCAAATATTACTGCAGCAGATGCAGCAAAATACCTTGCAAGCACAGAATCAGGCTATGTATTAGAATGGGAAACACTAACAGGTCTCGCTGCTGCTTAATTAATCAATTTGATTAAAAAGATAAAAACTCGACAAAAAGTCGAGTTTTTTTGTGCTTTTTTATATATTTTTGGCATATTTTTTTGAATTTTGCTTGTTTTTTGTGTTATCATAACAAAAACTTTTTGGAGACATTATGAGCAAAATTATAAAAATATCAAACAAAAAATCAGTTTCAAAAACAGAAAATCAACAAATTGAAAGGCTCAAAAAACAACTTTTGGAATTAGAAGAAGAAACCCAAACCACTCAAAACCGAGCAACCGACTATGCACAAAACAAATCTAAAATAGACAGTGCATATTCCACAGCAAACGCAAACAGCAATGCAATCTCTGGGCTAACAACTCGTGTGGGAACTGCGGAGCAAAACATAAGTTCGCTTTCAAACGACCTAGACAGCCATGTGCAAAACTATAATTCTCTTAACCAAAGATTTTCTAATTTGGTGCAAGCGGTAGGCGTGCAAGGTCAACACATCACTGCAACCGAAGCAGATGTAATTGCACTGCAAAACACCAAACAAAACAAACTTACGGCAGGCACAGGCATAAATATTGACCAAAACAATGTAATTTCTGCAACTGGTGGTTCTGGCGGTGGCACAGATTATTCAAGCACAATTGCCACACTGCAAGGCAAAATTGCTGCGCTAGAAACTTATGTTGACGATTTTGACCGAATGATTCATGACCGCAATGCAATTTACAACACCCCATACGAAGCCATTGACCAAGATGATGTTGTGCAAACTTATGACTTCGCCGAAATGCCTTATGACTATTCTGGCACAGCACCTTTCAGAACTTGCATGTTTAATTTTTATGTTCACCCAAACACCACAACACTTTCGCTTAAAATCACTCTTAAAATAAGTGGCTCTGCTGCTGGCACTGGCACACTGAAATTGTATTTCAACAGTTTCAGCAACACACATCTGCAAACTTTTGACTATTCCACAACCGACCAACTTGTTGAAATATATTTCACCCCATCAGTCAGCACTGCAGGCAATCATTTTTTTGCTTACATTCACCCACAAAGTGGGCAAACAATTCACATTTCGCATTTCAAAGCAGAAATTTACAACTGCACAAACCCAATTTTCTTCACAAAGGTTAAGCAATATTATATTGACTACTATGGTGGCTACTATTACATTCACGACTGCCGTGGTGCAACCGCAAAGCGAGCAATTGTTAATGTAAACGATTTGACAGCCCTTGATAACATCACTTGGACAGACACTGGCATTCCGGCCCTGGCAATGATAACGCTTGCAAAAGTCAACACAAGCACTTCGCCATATTCTTTGGGTACAATAAGTTATGCTTACATAGACAAAGCTGGCCACACACATTTCATCAACAATTACACTGGACAAAACAGAGAATATACTTTGTCAACAGCCATGCTTTCAACCGGCAATCAAAATAGCTATGCAGGTTTGTGTTATCACGACGCTTTGTCCGACAGCACAAAAACACAGCGCAGAACAATGCTTTCTACCACAGCAACAACCACCGTAAACAACATCACGACGGACACATCAATTGCCTATATGCAAGGTGTGCAAGCACCGTTTGACTATTTGATGAATGAATCATCATACATATATGTTCAGCAAAATGCAGATGGAACATGTAAATTTAGATTTGGTAGCAGTTATTTTGACTTGGGTTTTGGAAGAGTTGTTGCTTGTTATTTTAGAGATAACAGTTATTATAAATTTAATATTTATATGAATGTGTATGGCAAAATTATTTTGCATAAGCTTGATTATGACTATATTTACAATATTTACACTTTGCAGTCCAGCACTGAAGTTGGCTATTATGACACCTATCTTGAAGGCAGAGACGGAGACTATTTTGTAATTAAAGACAAAAAGTTGTATTATTATAAAAATCAAAATAACATTTAAAAGAATTTAAAAAGCCTAAAAAAATTCAGGAAAATTCCTGAATTTTTTATTTGTTTAATCAAATTAATTAAGCACCAATAGCTGAACCATCAGCATGTTGATTTGCGGCAACTGCTGCTTTAAGAAATGGAAGTGCTGCTGTTTCGTCAGCAACATTTGCTTTTTGTACTGCAACTACTGTGTATGTTAATGTTACAGTTTGATTTTGATATGCATTATCATAATCACCACCATTCAATACAACACTACCAGCACATGGAACTGCTGAACCTGACCAAGATTTAATATCAGCTGTTGTAAGAGCATTCAAACCAGAGCTTAAATCAGCCTCTGTACCTGTTGTATTTACAACAACTGCAAACCAGAATGGTTCACTTCCTGAAGCACCATCTATTGACAAATCATAGCTTATTGTATCTCCTGGCATAATATCAGCTGCAACTACTCCTGCTTCGTTTGAAACTCTTGTTACTTTACCAAAATCTGTAGCAGTCACGTTAAGTTTTACTTCTCCAAATGTAAGGCTTGTAGCAGCATTTGGTGTCTTCTTGTCAGTAAACCAAGCGCCTGTCATGCCCATAACCAAACTGAACACCAAGAGAAGTGCAAGTACGATTACGGCAATTGATGTTTTTGACATCTTTTTGTTTTTTACCATTTTCTTTTTCCTCCATTATTTTTTTATATAAACTAGGCTAATACCTAGGTTATACCAAGGAACGTATCTTTTCACAAAAGGTATCTTTTGCGAAATGTTGTGGCAAAAAACAAAAAAATGGCATAAAAAAAGTGGGGGAGATTTATGATATATTTTGGAACAGACGGAATTAGGGGAGTGGCAGTAAGCGACCTGACGCAAGAAGTTTGCCTAAAGTGTGGCAACGCTTTGGGTAGCTTGAAACCAAATGCAAAAATTATTGTGGGTGTTGACACAAGGCAAAGCAATGGTTTTGTTTTTTCAAGTTTTGCAAGTGGGGCGACTCTTGCAGGGGCAGACATACTTTTTGTTGGAATTGTTCCAACACCGGCAATCAGTTTTTTAGTGCAAAAGCACAAGGCGGATTTTGGCGTTATGATTACTGCAAGTCATAACCCAGCAGAGTATAATGGTATAAAAATTTTTGACAGCAATTGCGAAAAAATTGGTGAAGATTTACAGACGGAAATTGAACGCCGATTTGCTAAGCAAACAGTGGTTTCTGCGGAAAATATAGGAAAAATCACGCAAAAACTGCAATTTAAGGCCGATTATTTTAAATTTTTGATAAATTTTGGCATAAAACTTGATGGACTAAAAGTTGTTTTGGACTGCAGCAATGGTGCAAACTATCAACTTGCAAAACGTGTTTTTAAACATTTGGGTGCAAAAGTTTTTACAACAAGTTGCACAAATAATGGCGCAAATATCAACAAAAATTGCGGAGCATTGTTCCCACAAAAACTTGCAAAACTTGTTTTGGAAAAACATGCTGATGTGGGCTTTGCTTTTGATGGCGATGCTGATAGAGTTGTTATGGTTGATGAAAATGGAACAATCTGTGATGGTGACCAAATCATTTTGTTTCTTACAAAAATGTATCAAAAGTATGGACTGCTTAAGACCAATGCAGTTGTCACAACAATTCAAACCAATATGGCAATTGAAACCGAACTTGGCAAACTTGGCATAAAACTTTTGCGCACCGATGTTGGCGACCAATATGTAACAAACAAACTTAAAACAGAGCATTTGCAAATTGGTGGCGAGCAAGCAGGACATATCATTTTGTTTGACCACGAAAAATCTGGCGACGGACTTTTTTGTGCAGTGCAGGTCGCAAAGTTTCTTAAACTTTCAGGTGAGCCACTCAGCAAAAATGTGTTCTACGAACTTTTTCCACAGTTTTCAAAAAACATTGTCGTGACCGACAAATACAAAATCATCAACAGCGCAAACTTTAAGGCGGTCGTAACCGAGTGCGAAAACATGCTTTCGGGTGCAGGCAGAATTGTGACACGTGCAAGTGGAACCGAGCCAAAAATAAGGCTTATGGTAGAGACCCAAAACGAAGCACTTGCCAAAGAAATTTTGACAAAACTTGAAAATGCAACAAAATGACCTATAGTATCAAAATTGGAAAAATATTAAAAAAAATGCTAAAAAATATGCCAAAAAATCACTAAAATAGCATAATTTTTTGATAAATAACATATTTTTGTCACAATTGTTTGTATATTTTTTTGTTTGGTAGTATTATATAAACATGACAAAAAATATTATATACAAAGAAAAAATTCAGTTTAAAAAAGAAGATTTTT
>JAFYCH010000003.1 GCA_017539765.1 Clostridia bacterium | reverse complement strand
ATACTCAAAAAGAGAGCATATAAAAGGCTATAAGTTTGAAGTCGACAGAAAACTATATGAAGAATTTGAAAATAGTTTTCCATACGAAGAAACAGCAGACCAACTTGCTGCCATAAAAGAAATTTATGACGATATGACTCAGGGTAGGGTTATGGACAGAATTGTATGCGGTGACGTTGGTTACGGAAAAACAGAAGTTGCTTTGCGTGCTGCATTTATTGCTGCGCTCAATGGCAAACAAGTTTGTTTTTTGGCGCCAACAACAATTTTGTCAGAGCAACATTTCAATACTGCAAAATCACGTCTTCTACAATTTGGAATTGTTGTTGAGTGCTTAAACAGATTCAAAACAAAGGCGGAACAAAAACAGATTGTCGAAAAACTTAAAAATGGAGAAATTGATGTAATTTGTGGCACACACAGATTGCTTTCGCAAGACGTAAAATTTAAAGATTTAGGTCTGCTTATTTTGGATGAAGAACAACGTTTTGGTGTTGGCGACAAAGAAAAAATAAAGACTCTCAAAACAAATGTCGATGTGCTTACACTCAGTGCAACTCCAATTCCAAGAACGCTTCACATGGGACTTGTTGGAATCAGGGACATAAGTTTAATTTCTACAGCACCAAGCGAAAGATTGCCTGTTCAAACCACAGTTGTTGAATATAGTGACAATTTAATTATGCAGGCAATAAACAGAGAACTTGCTAGAAATGGGCAAGTACTTATAGTTTATAACAGAGTTGAAACCATTGTACAGTTTACAAATCACATAAAATCACTTTTGCCTGATGATATAAAAATAAGTTATGCTCATGGTCAAATGGATAGTGAAAAACTTGAAAATGAAATTATGAAACTCTACAGGGGCGAAACACAAATTCTTGTTAGCACAACACTTATAGAAAACGGAATTGACCTTCCCAACGCAAACACACTTATTGTTATTGATGCTGACAATTTGGGACTTAGTCAACTATATCAACTTAAAGGCAGAGTTGGCAGAAGTAAAAATCTCGGCTATGCATATTTTACATTTAGCAAAGACAAGATGCTTACAGGTGATGCTTACAAAAGACTTAATGCAATTATGGAGTTTACAGAACTTGGCAGTGGCTTTAAAATTGCAATGAAGGATTTAGAAATTAGAGGTTGTGGAAACATTCTCGGTCCAGAGCAAAGTGGTCACATGGCAAAAGTTGGTTATGATTTATATTGCAAAATACTTAGCCAAGCTATAAGTGAAATAAAAGGCAAAAAACAAAAAGAATACAAAGAAATCAAACTTGATGTTGCACTTGATTGCTATATTCCAGAAGACTATATTCACTCAAGCGAAGAAAGATTTGATGTTTACAATAGCTTAAAACAAATAAATTCAACAGAAACCAAAGAGAAAGTTATAAAAGAAATATCAGGCATTTACGGAAAGATTCCAGACAATATTCAAAACCTTGCGTTTGTTGCACTTTTACGTAATACTGCAAGAGAATTCGACATAAAAAGAATTTCAATAGATAGGCAGCGCTGTCTTGCAGAGTTTTAT
>JAFYCH010000018.1 GCA_017539765.1 Clostridia bacterium | reverse complement strand
AGAAAAGCTGATATGCCATATTATAATATGCTGCTTAAAAATTACCCACATTGCAAACTTGGTGCAAGTGGACTTGATGTTGGACTTAAAGCAGGTCAGATGGGCAACAGTGAAGTTGGACACCTTAATATTGGTGCTGGCAGAATTGTCAGCCAGGATATGACAAGAATTGATAATGCTATAGAAGATGGTTCATTTTTCAAAAACAAGGCATTTGTTAATTTGATGAATAACTTAAAAAATCACAACGGCAATTTGCATATTATGGGGCTTATGAGTGATGGCGGAATACACAGCCACATCAATCATTTATATGCAGTTATGCAACTTGCAAAACAATATGGTATAGACAAAGTTTTCGTTCATTTTTTCAGTGATGGCAGAGATACAGATGTTCACAGTGCACTTGGCTTTGCAAAAGATATTGAACAAAAAATAAAAGAAATTGGTGTTGGTCAAATTGCAACCATTGGTGGCAGATTTTATGGCATGGACAGAGAACTTAAGTATGACCGCATCAAAAAACATTATGACGCAATTGTGTTTGGAAAAGGTGAGCATTTTGCCGATGCTGAAACTGCAATAAAAACAAGTTATGAGAACAATGTTACAGATGAATTTATTGTTCCTTGCATTATTGGCGATTATGAAAAGTTTTTGCCAGAAGAAAAAGATGGTTTTGTGTTTATCAATTTCAGAAAGGACAGAACAAAACAAATTACAGATGCTTTGACAACAACTGGCTTTGACAAATTTGAAACAAAATGCGTATTCAAAAACTATGTTTGTATGACAAAGTATGGAAATTTTGACGCAGATATCGCATTTGAATTTCATGCCATAAACAACAGCCTAAGTGAAGTGGTTAGTAAAAACGGCTTACTTCAAGCAAAATTTTCCGAGCCAACAAAATATGCACATGTCACATACTTTTTGAATGGTGGCATAGAAGATGCATTTAAGGGCGAAGACAGATTTAGAATTCCTCCAAAAAATGTAAATACCTTTGATGAAGCTCCAGAGATGAGTGCGTTAGAGCTTGCAGAGAAATTTAAAGAGCAGGTCGAAACAGGCAAATATGACTTTTTGATGTGCAACATAGCAAACGGTGATATGGTTGGCCATACTGGCAATTTTGACGCAACAGTAAAAGCACTTGAGGCCGTAGACAGAGCAGTAAAGATTATTTGTGAAAGTGTTTTGAGTGTGGGTGGAGAAATTATTGTCACAGCAGATCATGGCAACAGTGAAAAAATGCTTAACGAAGATGGCACAATTTGCACAACTCACACAAACAATCCAGTTTGGTGTATTTATGTTGGACAAAAAAAATGTACAATGTCAGATGGCAGACTTGCAGATTTGTCACCAACAATCTTGTCGCTTCTTGGTTTGAAATATCCCGAAGAATATACAGGAAAATGCTTGCTAGATGGCATAGAAAAAAAATAATTTCGCATCAAAAGTTTATATTGACAAAGCTATGTTTTTGTTGTAATATTATTGTAGGTGGAATATGAAAAAGTTTTTTAACACAGTTTTAAACACTCTTATAAGAGATTTACCATATGGGTTAAGAGTTGGTATTGCTGCTGCATTTTTGTTTGTCGCAGTGTTCTCGCTTTATAAGTCACTAAGGAAAAAGAATGATATTCACCCAATTGCGTGGGGTTGGATGATTCTTTTTGTGCTTAGTTTGTTTATGACTATTGTTTATCTTGCTTTATAACTGCCATTGGCAGTTTTTTTTTGCTTGTAATATTGACTTAAACATTTGATTTTTGTTTTTGTTCAATATTTGTCAAAAACTTTATTTTTTGTGTTTAATATTAGTTGAAATATACTTTTTTTTATGATATAATGCAAAGGTAAAATATTTAAAGAGGAATTTTTATGTTAGATTTATTGTTAGACGCAACTTATCCAGAATGGATGTCAAATAGTTTCCCTATCATCAGAGTTGTTTTGCTTTCACTCATTGCACTTTTTTCTATTGCAGTTGTTGTAATTGTTATGTGCATGGAAAGTAATCCAGATGGTGGAACAAATGTTATCAGCGGACAAAGTGAAAGTTTTTATGCAAGAAATCAAGGTTCAAGCAAAGAAGGCAGACTTAAAAAAGCCATCATTATTTGCAGTATTTTGGTAGCAGTCCTTGCAATAGCATTTTGGATTTTGTGGGCAATTATGCCAGCAAATTAAGACGCAGTACAAAAATGACTCTTTGCAGAGCCATTTTTTATTATATGTAGCAGATACGTAATTAAACATTTTATGTTTTGGAGAATTTTGTGGAAGAAAAAATTTTGGAAGAAATAAAAAAACAAAGATTAACTGGAAAAGACAAGTATGTTGTGTTGTCTAGGCTTTGTGACAGTTTAAACTTAAGCACAAAAGAAGTAGGTATGGCAATTTCAGCACTAGAAGATAGTGGTGACCTTTTTTGTGACAAAAAGAACAAATTACATTTTCCTGCAGAAGTTGGAATGGTTAAAGGCACTCTCACTGGCAACAGCAAGGGCTTTGCTTTTTGTATTCCAGAAGGTGAAAACCAAGAAGACATATTTATTGCAGGTCACAATCTTTCAGACGCAATGCATGGCGATATGGTCTTGGTTTCTGTAAAAAAGAATGCAGACGATGGCAGATTTGAAGGCAAGGTTGAAAAGATTTTAAAGCGAGGTCTAAACACTGTTGTTGGCACAATTCAGGTATATCAAAAGTTTTGTTTTGTGGTGCCAGACAACAAAAAAATTTTTAAAGACGTTTACATAAAAAAAGGCAATGAAAATGGTGCAAAGAGTGGAGATAAGGTTTTTGTAAGAATTTTGTCTTATGACGGCAAAAGTATGACAGGTAGCGTCATTGAAGTTCTTGGACAAAAGAAGGGTGACGTAACAACTGACGTTTTGTCTATCATCAGAAGTTATGAACTTATTGAAGAGTTTTCAAAGCCATTACTTGACAGTTGCAAGAATATTCCACAAAGCATTGATGCGGAAAAATATCCAAACAGACTTGATTTAAGAAATCAAATAATCTTTACCATAGACGGCGACGACACAAAAGACTACGACGACGCTGTAAGTTTGGTTAAAGACGGCGAAAATTACATTTTGGGTGTTCATATTGCAGACGTCGGCGAATATGTCAAGCGTGACACTATGTTAGATGAAGAAGCCTTTGAGCGTGGCACAAGTGTATATTTTCCAAACTGCGTTTTGCCAATGCTTCCAAAAGAACTTTCAAACGGCATTTGCTCACTTAATCCACAAGAAGACCGATTGACACTTTCTTGCATTGCAAAGATTGATAAAAACGGAAAAGTGCTTGACCATAGAATTGTCGAAAGTATAATTTGTAGCACAGAACGTATGACATACAAAAATGTAACAAAGATTATTGATGGTGATGCTGAGCTTTGTGAAAGATACAAAAAAATTGTTCCAACACTTCATCTTATGGCAGAACTTAATGATATTTTGGAAAAAGCAAGAACTGCTCGTGGAGAAATAAATTTTGATATTCCAGAAGCACATATTGAACTTAATCCAAAAACTCTTGAAGTCGAAAAGCTAGAAAAGAAGCCAAGAACTGTCAGCGAAAGACTTATTGAAAGTTTTATGCTTGTTGCCAACGAAACTATTGCTGAGCATTTTCAAAAACTTGGTGTTCCGTTTGTTTATCGTATTCACGAAACACCACTTTCTGACAAAATTGAAGCATTCAACAATTTCGCAGGTGCAATGGGATATCATCTTGCCGCAAGTGGCGAAGAACTTAAGCCAATGGATATTCAAAAATTTATGGCCAAAATAGAAGACCCAGAAAAAAGAAAAATTATCAACACTGTGCTTTTAAGGTCTATGCAAAAGGCAAAATATGCAAGTCAGTGTCTTGGACACTTTGGTCTCGCTGCAAAATATTATTGTCACTTTACAAGCCCAATAAGAAGATATCCAGACCTTACAATTCACAGAATAATCAAAGACCATTTGCACGGAAGGCTTAACGAGAAGTCAATAAGAGAACTTGCACAGTTTGTTGTAAAATCTAGTGCAAAGAGCAGTGAAAGAGAACTTTTGGCACAAAGGGCAGAGCGTGATGTTGATGACTACTTTAAATGCAGATATATGAGAAATCATATTGGCGAAGAGTTTGATGCAACAATATCAAGCGTGACAAACTTTGGTTTCTTTGTTGAACTTGATAACACAGTTGAAGGTTTGGTTGGCATTGCAACGCTTAAAGGTTCAAACTTTGTTTACAACGAAAAATCACTTGTGCTTACAAATGGCATTGTATATTATCATATTGGCGACAAAGTGAAAGTTAAACTTGCAAACGTCAATATGGACGAAAGAAACATTGACTTTGTGTTGGT
>JAFYCH010000017.1 GCA_017539765.1 Clostridia bacterium | reverse complement strand
ATGACACTTTTTAAGGGTTTGTCTGGTGGAAAACCTCTGCAAGATTGGCTTTATGATATGAACAAACTAGAAAAAGACCTTTCTGGTGGTGACGTATATTATGGCACAGCACTTGCATGTCTAGAGTTTGCAAAAAACGGAATAACAACTGTTTGTGATAACTATCATTTTGCAGATTATTCAGCAAGGGCGTTTGCAGATTGTGGCATAAGAGCAGTGGTCGGTATCACACAAAGATATAACTTAAAAAAGTTTTTATCAGAAGATGAGACAATGGAGTTATACACAAAAGTTTCAAACATTAGTGATTTGATAACAGCAAACTTCTATTGTCACTCAATATACAACGCAAATGAAAATATGTTTGGTGTCATAAACAAACTTGCACAAAAAACAAACAGCCAAGTTTCAACTCACGCAAGCGAAACACTTGAAGAAGTTGGCAAATGTGCAAAAGATAATGATGATATGTCGCCAATTTCTCTGCTTGAAAGTTATGGCTTTTTTGACAGAAATTCTCTTGTATTCCACGCAACTAACGTAGATACAAATGATATAAACATTTTGTCAAAATACAAAGCAAATGTCTGTGCAAATTTTGGAAGTAATTACAAACTTGCAAGTGGAGTTGCACCAATATATCAAATGTCAAAAAGTGGTATAAATGTTTGTCTTGGCACAGATGGCAGTGCAAGTAACAATAGACTTGATATGTTTAGGGAAATGTATCTTGCTGTCACAAGCCAAAATATTTTACTGTCTAAATCCAACTGTTTTTTGCCAAAAGATATTTTAAAAATGGCAACGGTTAATGGTGCAAAAGCACTTGGATTAAACAATGTTGGCACACTTGAAATTGGTAGTTTAGCCGATTTGATTATGCTTGATAGTCACAATGTTGATGCACTTCCTGACTATGACATATTTGACAATTTGGTTTACAGTTATGGTACAGAAGATGTTTTGATGACAATGGTAAATGGAAAGATAGTTTATCAAAATGGAAAATATAATTTTGCAAAAACAAAAAATGCAATTTTAAGTAAAGCAAAAGAGATAAAAGAAAAGTTTTTAAACAAATAAAAAGGAAAAGAGTTTATGCAATATAACATAAATGCCAGCGAAGATGTTAACAAGATGATTGCTTTTGCAAGTGAAAGTGCAAGCAAATATAACCTCGGTGAAATTGCCACCGAGTATCTTGTTTATGGAATATTAAAACTTCAAAATTCAAAAGCACAGCAACTGCTTGATGATTTTGGAGTGATAGAAAGTGAGTTTGATGCGGTTCTTAAAGAAAGCAGAGTTGATGGTGTTTCAAAACAGCCAGAACTTACACCGAAAAGCAAGGAAGTTTTTGTAAGAGCACAGAACCTCGCAAAAGAGGTTGGTAGTGCCAGTGTAGAAGTTGAACACATACTTTTTTGCATGCTTTTAAAAAGTGATTGTGTCGCTGTTAGCATATTGGATAAAGTGTTTAATGTTAATATCATAGAACTCAAAAATAAACTTTTGGAGATTATAAAATCAAAAGCAGAACAAAGCAAAAATTCTCAAAAAGTTGATAATAACAAGCAAAAAATAGCAAAAAAACCAGAAAATAATGAAATTAAGCCAGAAAATAAAGATATTCCTGCCGAACTCAATGACCTTGGAATTGATCTCACTGCAAAAGCAAAGATGGGAAAAATTGACCCAATCATTGGCAGAGATACAGAGATTGAAAGAGTGATTGAAATCCTTTGCCGAAAGAACAAAAACAATCCTTGTCTTGTTGGAGAAGCCGGAGTTGGTAAGAGTGCTGTTGTTGAAGGTCTTGCACTAAGAATTATTGAAGGTGATGTTCCAAAAGAACTTAAAGATAAAATTATTTTTTCATTTGACATAAGTGGTCTTATGGCTGGCACAAAGTTTAGGGGAGCACTTGAGCAAAAATTAAGAGGCGCAATTGATGCCGTAATTAAAAATGGAAACATAATTGTGTTTATGGATGAAATTCACAGTTTGGTTCAAACTTCAAGTGAAAAAGGTGAAGTTTCTCCAACAGATATCTTAAAGCCATATCTTGCACGTGGTGAGTTTAAAATCATTGGAGCAACAACCAATGATGAATATAAAAAATTTTTGGAAAAAGACAAGGCGCTTGAACGTAGGTTTCAACCAGTTCCAATCAATCCACCAAGCAAAGAAGATACTCGCAAAATTTTGCTTGGCATAAGAGATAGTTATGAGTCATTCCATGGCGTAAAGATTAGTGATGATGCAATCAATGCAGCAATTGAACTTTCTGACAGATACATCACTTCAAGAAATTTTCCTGACAAAGCAATTGACGTGATTGATGAAGCCAGCAGTAAGATTAAACTTACACATAAAGATGTGCCTGCAGATATTTTGGAACTTGAAAACGAAGTTAGAAATTTGCAAAAGAAAAAGAAACAAT
This sequence comes from Clostridia bacterium, assembly GCA_017539765.1. Classification (GTDB taxonomy): domain Bacteria; phylum Bacillota; class Clostridia; order Christensenellales; family UBA1242; genus UBA9845. Next base: position 7,827 of record JAFYCH010000017.1, on the reverse strand, counting down.
GCATCACAGTTGAAGATTACGAAAATGCAATTGTTTTAAGAGAAAAAATATTTGAACTAAAGACCAAAATTGAAGGATTGTATGATTTTTATGGCGCTGATAAAATTGAGCGTGTTGTTGGCAGTGAAGAAGTTGCAGAAGTGGTTTCTGCTTTAACAAAAATTCCTGTAACAAAACTTACAGAAACAGAAACTCAAAAACTACTTAATCTTGAAAACATATTATACAAAAGAGTTATTGGTCAAAATGAAGCAGTGGAAAGCGTTGCGAGAGCAATAAGAAAAAGTAGGGCGGGGCTTTCAAGCAGCAAAAGACCAATTGGGTCATTCCTATTTTTAGGACCTACTGGAGTTGGAAAAACGGAACTTTCAAAGGCTGTTGCAGAGGCGCTTTTTGATGATGAAAACAATATTATTCGTCTTGATATGAGTGAATATATGGAAGCAAATAGTGTTTCTAAATTGATTGGTTCGCCACCAGGATATGTCGGCTATGAAGAAGGCGGATTGCTTACAGAAAATGTGAGAAGAAAACCATATTCAGTTGTTCTTCTTGATGAGATAGAAAAGGCACATTCTGATGTGCTTAACTTATTGCTTCAAATTTTGGACGATGGAAGGCTTACAGACAGTCAAGGCAGGCTTGTAATGTTTCAAAACACCATAATCATTATGACAAGCAATATTGGAAGTTTTGAACTTCAGCAAAAACTTGAAGGTGTGACAAGTGTTATAAAAAGAGATGACATCATAAGCAAATATCTTCAGGGTTATTTGCGTCCAGAACTTATAAACAGAATTGATAACATAACTGTATTTAATAATTTGGATAGAGAAAGTTTGGCAAAAATCGCAAAAATTATGCTTACTTCTCTTGTAAATTCCCTAAAAAAGCAGAATATTTCCTTAAAACTTACGGAAAATGCTTTGGAATATTTAATTTCTAGGGGTTACAATTCTTCGTTTGGAGCAAGACCACTTAGACGTGTTATAGAGCAAGAAATTGAAACTGTAATCAGTGATGCAATACTTAGAAAGGAACTTAGTGAAAAGTCTTGCATAACCATTGATGCAGAAGATGATGAACTTGTTTTTGAATATACAGAAAGATAAATATAAAATTAACAAAATTGGAGAACTATGAACGATAAAAGATTTTTTGTTTTGGGAGCAAAACTTGGCAAAAATATTGTTGAAGGTGACGAGCATAATCATCTTGCAAATGTCATGCGTTTCAAAGTGGGTGATGAAGTAATTTTGATTGCCGATGACGACTTTGATTATTATGGTACAATTGAAGAAATAAAAAAGAACCACACAGTGGTTAATGTAACAAGAAAAGAAAAAAACCTTTGCAATCCTACTGTTGAAGTGACTGCTTTTGTTGCAATGAACAAACGCGAGCAAACAAGTTTGATGGTGCGAATGCTTAGCGAACTTGGAGTATCTTTCTATGTGCCAATCATCACAAAATGGACACTTGGACAAGACCGAACAGATAAGATGGAAAGGTATCAAAAAATTGCCGACCAAAGTGTAAAACAATGCAGGCGCAGCCGAACGATGAAAATTATGGAACCGCAAAAACTTGAAGCGGCTTGCAAGAGCTTTAAAGAGTATGACGAAGTTTTGTTTGCCTATGAAAATGAAAACCAAAATGTGATTCCAAACTTAGAACAAAAAAATAGAATTGCTTTTGTTATTGGTCCAGTGGCAGGCTTTGATAAAGATGAAGCAGAACTTATTGAAAAGAGTGGTGCAAAAAGTGTCACACTTGGCAAAAGAATTTTGCGCGCTGACACAGCAGCAATTGCAATTGCTAGTGTAATTTTCGAAAAATCAGGCGAGTGGAAAAAGTAAACGCAAAATAAAAAATACAGTAAATTATTATAAAAAAACATAAAAATTGTCAAAAATTAAGCAAAATTTATGTTTTTTTTATTGTTTTAAATAAATTTACAATTGTTTTCTTAAATATTTAGGGTAGTGGTTTTTGACTTTTCCTGCAACGACTTTTCCAAAACAAAGTGAAAAATCTTTGTATGTTAAAAGCACCCAACCATCGCTTAAATTTGTGTCAACTTCTAAGCCCATAATATATTGTTTTGCTTGTGTTTCAGAAAGTTCTAATGTGTTTTTAAATTCATCCTTTTCAAGTGTATGAGAGAAATGCCAACTTGGAATAAATACGTCTTTTTTAATTTCTCCCAAAAAAATTCCAGCATTTAATACTTTGATTCTGTCAATGTCAACAGGGCAGCCAGCATACAAATAGTCGCCAATTGAAACATAGTTATCATATTTGTTTGATGAATATTTGCTTAAAAATTTTTCAAAGATTGCAACATGCTGTTTGTTAAATTTTTGGGTTTGTTTATTTCTTCTTACAAAGCTATCATTATCTTTTTTGTGTAGCACTGCAAAAAAATGTCCTTCACCATCAATGTTGTATGGATAAAGCCTTGCACTTTTTTTTAAACTATCATTGCCATCTATGGCAACGCCATTTTCAAATCCATATTTTTTGTGGTCAATTTCAACAAGTTCCAAATCGTCAAAACTATCAAGCAAAAATTTTACAACAGTCTCGTTCTCTTCCAAACTAAATGTGCAAGTAGAGTAAACCATTTTACCATTTGGCTTAAGCATTTTGTATGCACTTTTTACAATTTCAATTTGCCTTGCCATACATTGTTTTGGAGAGTTTATGTTCCACTCCAAAATCGCATCGTTGTTTTTTCTAAACATACCTTCGCCAGAACATGGTGCGTCAACCAAAATTTTATCAAAAAAACATTCAAATTTATTTTCAAGTTCTTGTGGAGAGTTGTTTGTGACAATGCAGTTTTTTATGCCAAGCCTTTGCACATTTTCGCAAAGTATTTTTGCTCTTGATGGTACAATTTCATTTGCAAGTACAAAACCATTTTCTAGTTTGTTTGCAATTTGTGTTGTTTTGCCACCAGGTGCAGCACAAAGGTCGAGCACAAAATCATTTGGCTTAATATCTAAAAATTCAACGGGGGACATTGCGCTTGGCTCTTGAAGATAATAAAGTCCTAACTCGTGAAAAATATGTTTGCCAAGGCGAACCTCTTCATTATAGTAGAAACCATCGTTACACCACAAAATTGGGCTAAACTTACACAAAATATCGTTATTTTGCATAAAATTTTGCATATTTTGTGCATTTATTTCAATATTTTTAAATTTTTGTCTATTAAATCTTACACCTAAAAATTGTTTTTTTGTAAAACTTTCTTTAAGTTTTTCTGTGTCTATGTTGGTGTTTTTTAGGCTGTCTAAAAACTCTTTTTCTAGTTCCATATTTTTATTATATCACAAAAAAATTTTTTTGTAATTTGAAAATATAAACTATTTTTAAATTTGTTCATCATCTTTTTTATGGTAGTTTTTAAGATATTTTTCTGCTCGGTTTGGTTTTATTGTTTCTCTTGCTCTGCCAACAACAAAGTCGTTTTCTTTTAAATTGTTTGTCACTGTTGTTCCTGCACAAATATAAACATTGTCTTCAATTTTTAGGGGAGCAATCAGGTTGCAGTTGCTACCAACAAAAACATTGTTTCCTATTTCAATTTTTTGTTTAATTTTGCCGTTGTAGTTCACAAAAATAACGCCACAACCAATGTTGCAATTTTTGCCAATTTCTGCATCACCAACATAGGCAAGATGACTTACTTTTGTGCCATCTCCAATTGTGCTGTTTTTAATTTCGCAAAAGTTCCCAATTCTGCAGTTTTTTCCAATTTTGCTGTTTGGCCTTAAATGTGCAAAAGGTCCAATTTTGGTGCCAGCGTCAACAAAACTTTCTTCAATAACACTTGCAGTCACTTCAACATTTTCACTAATCTCGCTGTCAGTTATTTTTGACATTTCATCAATTTTATTCATAAAAAAAACTCCTCAAATATTATATATTTGAAAAGTTAATTTTTTGTTCTCATTTTTGTTTATAAACAGTCGCCGTCAAAACTGTGTGGGAGCAATTCTGTAAGTTTAAAAATTTTGAATTCATCTTTGCTTTTTGCAACAATTACATCAAGGTCTTTTGAAAATTCACTCATAAATTGTCTGCAAACACCACAAGGGTAAGGGTAGGTGTCACCAGAGCAACTTATGCAAATTGCAACAAATTCCTTTTCGCCTTCGCTTATGGCTTTTGACATTGCAACACGCTCTGCACAAATGCCAGCAGGATAACTTGCATTTTCGATATTTGCTCCAGCATAAATTTTGCCTTGCTTTGTCAAAACACTTGCACCAACATTAAATTTGCTGTATGGTGCATAACTATTTTTCTGTGCCTCAAAACTTGCTTCAATAAGTTCTTTATAATCCATCATAATGCTATTATATCAAAAATTTTTAGTTTAAACAAATAAATTGTTTTGATTGGTCAAAAATCATATATATTAGTTTTTTTGCATAATATATGATAGGAGATTAAAAATTGTCACATATTTTGTCAAAAATAGACAAAAATCGCTTGATTATGTCAAAACTTAATTAGCAAATTTTTAGTATAATTAAGTTAAACTTTGCAAAATCTTGCTTAGTTAATTGCAAAAGCCAAGTGACAATTTGCCGAAGAATTATGCATATATATTGTGTCAAATTTAAAACAATAAGACTGGTTATGTTGGTTTTGCTTGTGGGCATATTGCTTGCCGTAAATGTTGGTGGCTATACGCCAGCAAGCGTATTTTTTGGAAATGCACTTCGGAAGGTTCCAGTTTACTACGTTGCAACTGACAAAAAACAAGTTGCCATAAGTTTTGATGCTGCTTGGGGTGCTGACAAAACTGCAAAAATTGTTGAAATCTGCAACCAGTTTAATGTCAAAGCAACTTTCTTTTTGGTTGGTATGTGGGTAGAAAAATATCCAGAAATGGTCAAGATGATTGATGACAACGGCTTTGAAATTGGCACACACTCAAACACTCACCCGGATATGACAAAACTAAGTGCTGAAAAACAGAGTTTGGAACTATCTACAAGCGTCAATCTAATCAAAAACATAACTGGCAAAGACGTCAAAATTTTCAGGGCACCATTTGGGGCGTATAACGACACGCTTATAAGCACGGCAGAAAGTTTAGGTCTTCTTACAATTCAGTGGGACGTTGACAGTTTGGACTGGAAGGGCATAAGTGCAATGGAAATTACAAACAGAGTGCTAAATGGAGTGCGAAATGGCAGCATAATTTTATGTCATAACAACAGTGACCACATTTTGGAAGCCCTGCCAATTATGCTTGACAGACTGCAAAAACGTGGCTACAAGGTGACGCCTGTTGGCGAACTTATTATTGATGGTGATTTTGTGATTGATAACAACGGTATGCAAAGCAGAAAAATATAAAAGAAGGATTAAATTATGAATTATGAACAAATGAACAACAATAAAGTATATTTAAGGGGAAAGATTGTAAGCAATCCAGTGTTTAGTCACGAAGTTTTTGGAGAAAAATTTTATGAGTTTAATTTGGAAGTTCCAAGATTAAGCGAAAGTTTCGACACCATTCCTGTGACAATCAGCGAAAGGATTATTAACAAAAGCATTTATGTTGGTAATTTGATTACCATTTCGGGTCAATTTAGGAGCTATAACAAACAAACAGAAACCAAAAGCAAATTGGTTCTCACAGTGTTTGTTAGGGAACTTGAGCCAAATGATGAGCTTATGAACCCAAACATAATTGAACTTAATGGCTACATTTGCAAAGAACCGGTTTTTAGGACAACACCTTTTAAGCGTGAAATTTGCGATGTGCTTCTTGCAGTCAACAGAGCATACAACAAGTCGGATTACATTCCATGCATAGCATGGGGTAGAAATGCAAGGTTCGTGAAAGATATGAAGGTTGGTGAAGCACTTAACCTTGTTGGCAGAATACAATCTAGAGTATATCAAAAAAGAGTGAGTGATGATTTGGTAGAAACAAAAAATGCTTATGAAATAAGCATAACAAAAATCGTTTCTGAAGATGGCAGTTTAAATTATGTAAAATATGACAACAGCGGCAACTTTGCCAATGCAGAATAATAAACAAATAAAAAGCACAGTTTTTCTGTGCTTTTATATTATTATAAAGTTGTGGACTTACATATCAAAGTTTTCTTTTGAAACACTTTGGTTGTTTTCTTTCATTTCTAAAATGTTTTGATAGTAGAACACTTGAAGAAGTAAGTTGCCAATTGCACCAACTTCGTTGTCTTCTAAAAATTCTGGAATATCTTTAAGTGCAACAACAACTCTTTCAATATCTTCAGTTTCTTCCAAATGTTGCTCTCCAATGTTGTCAACTTCTGCAAAATAGCAAGCTATATTTTCGTCAGTGAGTCCAGCAGTAGTGTGACCAGGTTTCATAACTTGTTTAATACTTTTTGCTGTTGCTCCAATTTCTTCCAAAAGTTCTCTTTTTACGTCACCTTCAATGTTGTTTTGGTCTTCAACAAGACCAGCACATAAATCGTATGTATAAGCATTGATTGGACTTCTAAACTCTTTGTTAAGCACAACATAGGTTTTACCTTTTTTTCTAAAATATGGCAAAACTTTTATGGCATCAACATGTTTGTTGTTTTTGCAACCAAGTTGTTCCAGACTTCTTCTTGACGCAAAATAATAAGTTCTTGTTTTTCCATTTTCCATCAAAAATGTGGACTCAAACATATTCAAAAATTTTAAGTTTGTAAGTTGTTTAACTTCAATAAGTTTGCTTTTCATAAAATCTCCTATTTGCATTATATCATATCATATAATGTATTTCAATAACTTTAAAAAATATTTAATAGAGTATTAGAAATAAAAAAGCACTTACTTCAGTGCTTTATATTTTTAAAATATTAGTTTTTCTTTCTTGCAATAAAGATGCAAACAATAATAACCAAAATAAACGAACTTACAAACACAAGAATATATGCCATAAATTGTGTAGAGTTGTCAGGTGTTGGTTCAATATCCAGCATAACACTTTCAAAGTTTCCAGTATTTTGTAAGCAGTTTTGATTGATGTAGCCAACTTTGTCATCAAGCAAAACAGAGTAGTAAGAATTGCCGTCTTCGTCAACAAAATTGTTTGCTGAACCTATCACAACAACAATTGTGTTTTCATTTGTAATTGTTTGGCTTACGCCTGCATTGTGAGTTGGGTATGTTAACACTTTAACATTTTTGTATATCGTTTTATATTGAGCTTGTTGTGGCACAACATTAATCACAAGCAAATCTGCTTTTTTTGCATAGCCAAGTTTTTGGTGACCATCTATGTTTGCAAGGCAATAGCACATTGCTTGGTTTTGAGGGATATTGTTTTCAAGCACAATAACTGTTTGATTTTGGCTTAGGTTGTCGCTGCTAGAAAAACTTACACAAGTTGCAAAGAGCTTTGTTTCTGTTTTTGCTTTTGCAAAGGTGCATTGTTCTTCAAGCAGAGTAGTGGTTGTTATGTCTATTGGGGCAACTTCATCGCTTGCATTTGCACAAAAACCTTCTTTGCTTACTTTGTATAATTTGTCAGATAAAAAGTAAAAGTCACCAGTTTCGATGTCCATTTGCAAACTTCTTGTTTGTTTTGCAACTTCAAAATTGATGTCATATGTGTAATTTGCAACAATATATTTGCTTATGGTAAATTTATCTGCTTCACATTTTGCACAAAACAGATTGTTTAAATAGTCAAACAAAACTATTTCGACATAAACCTCAATTTCTTTGGCAAGTTCCAAGCTGCTTAAGTCATAAACATAAACTTTGTTATTTTCCAAAATTGCAAGCAAGTTTCCGTTTGGGTTTGCACATATT
>JAFYCH010000112.1 GCA_017539765.1 Clostridia bacterium | reverse complement strand
ACAATCATCTTTATAACGAATTTGATATTCCAAACGAGGAATCTTTAGAGGAGTCTGCTGAAAGCGCTTTAGACACAGAAGCGGTAAATGATTTGGCTAAAGAAAATGTTGAAGAGACTTTAAAAGAAAGTAAAGATGAGTTGCTTTTAAACGATGAAGAAGAGCTGGCTTCAGTTGAAGAAGTTTTGGAACAAAAAGAAGAGCCAAAAGATGAACCGGAGAAGCAATTTAAAAAAGAGAAAAAAGTTTCAAATAAAAAAGAAAGTAAAATTTCAAAAATAGCGGAAAAACTTGAAGAAATTGACTATTCTTCTTTGGAAGAAGATGAAGAATTTGCGGGAGATGAAATAGCCTTTAAAGTTGAAAAACAAGAGGAGTCAGAGCCAAAGCAAGAGCCTGCTGAAACAAAAGAAGAAAATAATGATGAAGGCATTGACTGGAGTTTGCTTGAAGACAATCCTGATATAGATTTTGAATAATCATATTATTCAATTTGAATTTAATGAATAAAATTGACTCATTGACAGAGAATATATCAATGAGTTTTTTTTATGTATTTATGGTTGTTTTAATATTGGTTATTGTACTTCAATTTACAATCAAAATTAAGTTATATTTCAATGTAAAAAACAACACTGGAAAGTTGCAAGTTTCATTTATAAATATAAAAATAATTGATTATAACATTTCAATTTGTAGCAGGTGTATTAGGTTTTCAAAAAAGAATAAAAAAAACAAATACTTGCCAATTTCTTTTGATAAACAGACAATTGAAAGTTATAACAAATTTAAGGACATTTTGTTTAGAAAAGTTTATGCAAAACAACTTGGAATTTACTTTAATTTTGGACTTAAAAATAGGGCTGATATAACAGCAATGACTGTTGGTTATGTTGATATATTTTCAAAAATTGCTTATTCGGTTTTAAAAACCAAAAAAAGTGAAGTGGAAATGGACTTAAAAACTTATGCAAATTTTAATAATAGTGTAATAAAATTTGGTTTAAAGGCAAAAATATCATTGAGTATATTTGATTTAATTTGGAGTTTTTCCGAAGCAAAAGTAAAGAAAATTTTAGTCAATAGACCAAAGGAGAAAGTAAATGCAAGACAATAATGAAAAAATAGAAAGTTTAATGAAACAAGCGATAACAAAAATTAAGGATATTGTAGATACAAACACTGTCATAGGCAATCCTATCAATTGCATTGATGGGACAACGATTATTCCCATAACAAAAGTAACAATTGGTTTTGTTGCTGGTGGTGGAGAGTACTCTCAAAACATTCCGCCAAAAAATGCAAAAAAAGAATATCCTTTTGCTGGTGGTTCAACAGCTGGTGTCAGTGTTGTCCCTGTTGGCTTTTTGATAGGAAACACTGATAATTTAAAATTTGTTTCGGTCGAAAATAAAAGCACATTTGAAGAAGTTATGCAACTATTAAACAATGTTATACAAAATATGAAAAAGGAGTGATTATGAATAAAAAGTTATATTTTCTTTTGGTATGCTTTTTGCTTTTTACAATTATATTTGCTTCAAGTTTTCTGCTTCCTAAAACTGTGCAATGCGTAAGTGTTAATGCACAAAGCAATTTTGGTTGTTCAGCAAAAGGTGCTGTGGTTATTGAAGCAGGCAGCAAAAGAGTGCTTTTTGAGAAAGATAAGGATACAAAACTGCCAATGGCAAGTACAACCAAAATTATGACTGCACTTGTGGCAATAGAAAACACATCAGACTTAGATGAGGTTTTTGACGTTGACAACAGAGCAGTCGGAATTGAAGGTACAAGCATATACTTAAAAAAAGACGAAAAACTATCTATGAGACATTTGCTTCTAGGTTTAATGCTTGCAAGTGGAAACGATGCATCTTTGGCAATTGGATATAGGGTTGGCAATGGTGAAATTGAAAAATTTGTTGAACTTATGAACCAAAAAGTACAAGAACTAAATTTACATAATACACATTTTGACAATACTCATGGGCTTGATAGCAAAACACATTATACATCTGCCTATGATTTGGCAGTTATCACCGCCGAGGCAATGAAGAATAAGGACTTTAGAGAAATTGTAAGCACCAAGTTTGCTCAAATACCAAGCAATCAGATTGGACAAAATAGGTT
>JAFYCH010000016.1 GCA_017539765.1 Clostridia bacterium | reverse complement strand
CTGCCCTGTGGAAAGTTGTATGTTCTTATTCTTTCACTTCTGTCACCTGTACCAATTTGGCTACGTCTGTTTTGAGCATATTTTTCATCAGCTTCAGTTTGATATTTGTCATAAAGTTTGCTTTTCAAAATGTTCATTGCTTTTTCTTTGTTTTTGATTTGGCTACGTTGGTCTTGGCAAGCAACAACAATTCCTGTAGGAAGATGAGTGATACGGACAGCACTATCGGTTTTGTTGATGTGCTGACCACCAGCACCACTTGCACGATATGTGTCAATACGCAAATCTTTTTCGTTAATTTCAATTTCCACGTCTTCTTGCTCTGGAAGAACCGCAACAGTGATGGTTGAAGTGTGAACTCTGCCTTGCGTTTCCGTTTCTGGAACTCTTTGAACTCTGTGAACCCCGCTTTCGTACTTAAGTTTCGCATAAACACCATTGCCACTAAACATTACGGTACATTCTTTAAGTCCACCAAGTTCAGTTTCGTTCATATCAATAATTTCTGTCTTCCAACCCTTAAGGTCTGCATAGTGCATATACATTCTGAGTATTTCAGAGCCAAACAATGCGGCTTCGTCTCCGCCGGCACCACCACGAATTTCCATAATAACATTTTTGTCATCATTTTCATCTTTTGGAAGCATCAAAACTTTAAGTTCTTCTTCCATTTGTTCTTTTTTGGCTTTACCTGAATATATCTCTTCTTCAAAATATGCTTTCATTGTGTCATCAGTTTCGACTTTCAAAAGTTCTTCGGCATCTAAAACATTTTGTTCAAGTTTTAAGTACTCATCATAAAGTTCTGCAATTGGCGATAGGTTTTTGAGTTCTTTTCCAAGCTCTTTTGTTTTTTTTGCATCTTGCAAAACTGACATATCGCATAAAAGCGCATTTATTTCCTTTACTCTTTCTCTTATTTTATCGCATTTTTCAATCATATAATTCTCCAACAACAATTCTGTCTATATTGTTATAATCTTTTTTAATATAGCACACAAAGCCATTTTTTTCTAGCATCTTTTTGACTTTGTTCGCTTGTCCTTTGCCAACTTCTAGCAAAACTTTTCCATTTTTGTTTAAGTGCTGTTTTGCATTTTGTGCAATCAACCTATAAAAATCTAAGCCATCATCTCCACCATCTAAACTAATTTTAGGGTCATAGTTCTTAACTTCTTTATCCAAGCCTTCTATATCTTTTGAAGGAATATATGGCGGGTTTGAAACAATAATATCAAACTTTGACTTTATGTTTTCAAACATATCACTTTTCAAAAACCTAACTTTTGCACCAAGTGCCTTTGCATTTTTTCTGGCAACATATAATGCTTTTGTGCTTATGTCACTTGCAAAACAATTTGCACCAGAGTTTTTTTGAACCGATATTGCAATTGCTCCACTGCCTGTGCATAAGTCTAATATTCTGCTTTGCTGTTTTGCAAATTTTAGGCATTCTTCCACAAGCAATTCAGTTTCTGGTCTTGGACACAAAACATTTTTGTTAACATAAAACTCATAACCAAAAAAATAAGCCCTTTTGAATATCTTTTGAATTGGCTTGCCTTTAATGCGTTTTTTAACTGCCATTTCAATCTGCTTTTTTTGTTTGGAAGAAATATCTTTTATGGTAAGTAGTTTTGTGTAATCTATATTAAGCGCTTCACAAAAAAGAATATTGACTTCGTTTTTATCAATATTGTGAGTTAAAAACCTTTTTTCAATTTCTTTTTTGTATTCAAAAATATTCATACAAAGCCCTTTTTTGATATGTTAACTTTCCTAAAAAAAACAAGTATTTCTACTTGTTTTGATTAGCCTAAATTGTATTTTTTCTTGAATTTATCAACACGACCACTTGAATCTACAATTTTTCTTTTTCCAGTATAAAATGGATGACATTTTTTGCAAATATCAACTCTTATTTCGTCGCCTTTG
>JAFYCH010000111.1 GCA_017539765.1 Clostridia bacterium | reverse complement strand
TTTGTCAAACATATATTCATATTGCTCATCGCCCTGTTTTTCTGGAGTACCTGCATAAGTTGGAACAGTGCCATATGGAACCATTGTAGACGTTAAAGTTGTTCCGTCATAGTTTTTCCAAATAATTGTGTATTCCTGCGTTTCTGACGCAAATTGAGCCGTATAAACAGCCTCACCTGTTACTGTTGAAAGTTGTGGCGACCAACCAGAGAATGTGTAGTTGTATTGTGCTGTGCTCTCTTTTGTTGGAGTGACACCAGTATATACAGGAAGCTCCCCATATTCAACATCAAATTTTTGCAAAGTTGTATAGGTTACCCCATCATCATTTTGTTGTCTAAATGTGATTTCATATTTTCTTTTGTCTTTGGTAAATGCCGCATAATATGTAACTGTAGTTTCTTCACCAGTGAGTGCCTGCAAAACCATTCCTTCACCTGAATTTGGTGCAATTGCCCAACCAACAAAGGTATATTCAAATTCTGCAGTAGAATCTATTTGTGGTTCAGCACTATCAAATTGTGGAACAGAGCCATATGGTACATCATAGTCAGTTTCCAAAGCTTGCCCTGAGCCGTCCCAATTTTTCCAAATGACTGTATATGTTTTTGTTTCTGATGTGAATACAGCATAATAAACAACTGTTGTTTCTTCACCAGTAACTGGTGGTATTGTTATTCCCGTTGTAGAGTTTGGTGCTGTTGCCCAGCCAATGAATGTGTATGTCACACCAGGTTCTTCCATAGCAGGAGTTGCACCGCTATAAGTTGGTGTTGTGCCATAAGAAACATTTTCACTTGTATCAAGCGTATCTGTTCCGTCCCAATTTTTCCAAATGACTGTATATTTTTTAGCTTCCACGCCAAATACAGCATAGTAAGTAATTATTGAATTGCTGCCAGAAACAGGTGGCAATTCATCAAGCCACAAGCCTGAGTTTGGAACATCAGACCAGCCTTTAAATGTATATATAACACCTTCTCCAGTTCTTGTTGGTGTTTCTTCATGATAATAAGGTACAGTATGCCATGTCAAATTTGGGTATGTGGCAAGTGGTTCTCCTAAACCATCATAATTCATCCAAACAACCGTATATAATTTATCTGTTGAACTAAAAATTGCAAAATATGTTACATTTGCTGAAACATCTGGCAAATCACTAGCTGCCGTTGCTGTTGTTGAATCTGGTGATAATGCCCAACCAATAAATGTGTATTCCTTACCAGTATTATCATCAAATGGTTTTGATGGAATACTGTAATCATAACTTGGACGCGAACCATATGGAACATCAGTATCCGTATAAATAAGACTACCATCGTAGTTTCTCCATGTTACATTAAATGTCTCTGTTGCTTCACTGAATGCAGCATAATATGTAACATTACCTGAAACCGCTGGCAAGCCGCTTTCTGTTGTTCCCGTTGTTGAATTTGGTGATGTTGACCAACCAATAAAAGTATATACATGATGGTTTTCATTAGCTCTTTCTGGCTGTGCGCCACCGTAACTTGGATACGAACCATATGGAACATCAGGATCAGTTTCAAGTGGCACAGAACCATCATAATTTAGCCATGTGACAGTATATTTCGCTGTAGATTGACTGAAAGCTGCATAATATATTGTATTTCCGGTAACTGGTGGCAAATTTCCAACTGACAAACCAACTGATGAGTTGGCTTGTTCTGACCACCCAATAAAGGTATAAGAAATCTGGTCAGTAGATGGCTCCTCAGGCACTGCACCGTCATAACTTGGCTGCGTGCCAGCATCAACATTAGAATCAGTTTCAAGTGCCACAGAACCATCATAATTCTTCCATGTAACAGTATATTTTCTTAGTATATTTTCAAATATGGCTCTTATATCAACAGGACCTGCAAGCGGTTGAATCCATGCTGTACCATCCCAACCACCGTTCCACACATAATCATAAATGTCATCAGAGGTCTTTGTTGGAGCTGGTCTGTTATTATCCCAATTTGGAATTTCTCCTGGTTCGAAGTAATCTGTAGCAAGTAGATTGTTATCGCCATCATACCAGCGAACTCTATATTCTTTTTTAAAATTTGCTGTAAATGTCAAATCTTCTGTGACAGTTGTTACATCTGGACCACTCCATGCAACAAAAGAATACCTAACACCATCTGTATCATTTGGGTGAGGTGTTGCTGTAACTGTTGTTCCACCTATAGTAATTTTATTTGTTGATTTTGTTATACTTGAATTTCTGTTTACTTGAAATGATGAGAAATCTACAGTACCATAGTTGGAATTGTTGACTGTGATTGTGATTGTATAAACACTATTGATTAACTTTAAAGAATAATATGCATTTGTGCCTGTGCCTGTTTGAACTTTATCTAAAGCATAATTACTATTGTTCATCAGTTGAAAAGTTGATGCTACAACTTGAGTGTTGGTGATATTTTTGTCGAATCTAACAACCTCATACCCTTCTTCTGCATCATTTGCATCGACATAAACTTTAAATCTGTTTGTAGAATTGGTAATTGGATATTCAACATTTATGTATCTGCCATTGTCAAGATTGATTGTGCCCGTAATTGAAATAGATGCAGAAGTAGGCTCTGCAAAATTGAGTTGAGCAGAAGAATTGACAATAACATCACCATCAATCGTTCCACCAATAACATTGCATATACCTGAATTTGTAACTATGATGTCATTTTGTATTGTAGCATCAGTTATATTTAACACACCACTTACACTAATTGAACTTACGTTGATTGTTACATTGGTTCCAACATTAACAACTCCAGTTGAAGAAATAGTCAAAGTTCTTGTTGAGCCAGAAATTGTAACTTCTGATAAATTTATTGTTGATGCAACTGTTATATTTTCACTTAATGTAATGCTGGTTTCACCGTTATTTAATGCGTTGACAAGTTCTGCTTCGGTTGTCACATTGGTTGCGGCAAATACTTTTTTGCTTTCTGAATTATTTTGAGTGAAAGAATTAAAAAATAGCAATGTTCCGCAAAAAATGCCTATCAAAGCAATTAGCGCAAACAAAGCAACTTTTGTATAGAAATTATTAAATTTTCTTTCTCTCATTTTATACATAAATTTTTTCCTTTTTTGTAAATTTAACAATTTATTTCTAATCTTAATATTTTATTTTACTACTTTTATATAAATTTATCAAACAAAAAACGCATAAAAAAAACCTTTAATGAAATTTCATTAAAAGTTTTAATTATTTAACTTTCAAAAATGAATGCGAGAACCATTGGTCTTCTTTTGGTTTTTCTGAAGAAAAAGTTTGCCAAACTGCGTCTGATATCATTTTTAAGCACATTGAAATCTGGTTGTTTTTCTGGTGTCTGAGCAATCATGTCCAAAATGTATTGCTTTGCTTCTTTAACCAAAGTGTCTTCGCCATTATATACAAGTCCACGAGAAATAATTTCTGGTCCACTTGTTATGTCTCCAAGTTTATTCATACCCATAATTACAACAGCAATTCCATCTTCTGAAAGTTGTTTTCTATCTCTAAGAACCACACTTTCAAGTTCTCCATAACCAAGTCCATCAACAAGACGATTGCCTGATGGAATTATTCCAATTTTTCTTATTCCCCTTGCAGTAACTTCAATCACGTCTCCTATGGTTGGCAAAAGAATATTGCGTTCTTGTTCGCCCATAGCAATTGCAAGGTCTTTGTGTAATTTTTGATGTCTATATTCTCCGTGAACTGGCATAAAGAACTTTGGATTTATTAAATTGTGAATAAGTTTAAGTTCTTCTCTGTAAGCGTGACCTGAAGCATGTACTTCTGCAAGTTGGTCATAAATGATTGTGCAACCAAGTTTGTATAGATTGTTGATAACATTATTGACACTTTTTTCGTTGCCAGGAATTGGACTTGAACTGAAAATTATGCAGTCGTGTTCACCAAGTTTGATTTTCTGAAAATCTCCACTTGCCATTCTTGTAAGCGCACTCATTGGTTCGCCTTGACTTCCTGTTGTAATTATCAAAAGTTCGCTATCTTTATAGTAATTGACTTTGTCAATATCTATAAATAAATTTCTATCAAACTTAAGTTCGCCAATTTTGTATGAAGTTTCTGTAACATTTTGCATACTTCTTCCAGTAAAAGTGACCTTTCTTCCATACTTTTGTGCAAGGTCCAAAAGTTCTTGTAATCTATAAACATTACTTGCAAAAGTTGCAACAAAAATTCTGTCATCTTTATATTTTTCAAAGAGAGAATCAAGAGTTTTTCCTACTTTTTGTTCGCTTAAACTATATCCTTCTCTTTCGACATTTGTACTTTCACTTGTAAGAAGCAATACGCCCTTTTTACCAAGTTCTGCAAACCTTGTTAAGTCTGTAAAATTATTATTAAGTGGTGTAAAATCAACCTTAAAGTCACCAGTATGGACCATTGTGCCAACAGGTGTTGTGATTGCCATTGCAAAACTGCCTGCAATACTGTGGCAAACATTGATAAATTCAACTGTAAAAGCTCCCAAATGCACAATATCTCTTGGCTTTACTGTTACAAATTTTGCATGAACTTTTGGGAATTCCTTAAGTTTGTTTTGCATAAGTGCAACAGCAAGTTTACTACCGTAAATTGGGACATTTAAATCACCTACAACATAGGGTATTCCACCAATGTGGTCTTCGTGTCCATGAGTGATAAGCATCGCTCTAATTTTGTTTTTGTTTTGAATAAGATAAGTAACATCTGGCACAACCAAATCAATGCCTGGCATTGCTTCTGAGTAAGGGAAAGTTGCACCACAGTCAATGATAATAATATCATTGCCATACTCTAGTGCCATCATATTTTTTCCGATTTCACCTACTCCACCCAAAAACATAATTTTGAGTGAATTTTTATTATGACGCACTTTTTGATTTAAGCCAATAGCCTTGTTAAGTGTTCTGCTGTTAACATCTGTCACTTGAGCGCTTTGATTGTTTGAGCCTAAACTGCCAATATGTTGATTTTGCTCTTGTTTTTGTGTTCTTTGATTGGTATTTTGCTTTTGCTCAAGTTTCTTTTTGAAATTTTTTGGCAAACCTGCATTGTAAGAATGCATTCTTGGTTTTGGTGCATTGTTTGTTTGATTGTTTTGTTGCAAATTATTTTGCAAATTTTCGTTTTTAATTTCTTCTGTCATTTTGTCTCCTTTTATAATAAAAACTTTTTGTTTTAAAATCATTTATGAATTTATTTTTGCTAAACACGCAAAAATATGAACATAAAATATGCTTGATTTAATAACTTTTTCTTTTGAATAAAATTTCAGTGCACAAATAAAAATTGAATAATCTGATTTAGATTATGTCTCTAATTTTTGAAAAACTATCTTGTTGTTCCAACTTTTTTGGAGATATGATATGTTCTGCATCAATATAATATCTCATTCCAAGCAACTCTCTGTAAACAACTTGCTCAAAAATAATAATCATTATTGTTGAAAGTGGCAATGTAACCAAAAGCCCAACGCCAACCGTAAATGTCAAAGCAAAAATATTTACAATAAAAATGCTGAGCATCAAAATCAAAAAGCCTGAAAATGTTCTAAAAAATCTTTTTAAAACCATTCTTATTCCCCTTTTGAGAGAAACAAAGACTCTTTCATCATGAATTAAATATGCTGGTTTCCAGCCACAAAATACTGTATGTTTGAGAGATACAAACATAAGAAGTAAAAAGAATGCCAAAATTATGGCAAATACGCCTATTTTTGCATATAAAGTTGAAGCCAGAAAATATGAGCCTAGCCAAATAATCAAATTTATTGGCAATGATGTAATAAGTTTTGAAAGTGCAAGCAATGTTGACTTTCCAAAATTTGAAACATAACAATTTGTGAAACTATATTTTGTCAAACTTGACATATAGCCACCAACACAATCGTGAATACTGAGTGATGCATACTCTTCCAAAAATGAAATAAGTACCACAACAAAAATCAAACATAAAACTGATTGTACAACCAATCCGTGATTTGAAATAATTTCTGCAAAATTCTTAAACACTTTGTCTATTGTAAGAAATAGCTTTTCAAAATTTATGTTAAAAATCATCTCTTCAAAAGATTTTTGCAAATTTATAAAAAAGTTATCTTTTATAAGCACGTTTATTATAGGCCAAGCAATAACTGTTGTCAAGCCCAAAACACACAAAAGACATAAAAATCTATACAAAAGAAGTTTCCAAATGTTTGAAGCATTTGCAAAACCAAGTTTGAATGTATTTCTTAATATCATAAATTTTCTCCACTAAACTTGTAAAACAAGTTTTATTTGTAATTGTAATACTTTCTGTTATCATATCTGTTTGTGTCAGAAAGTTCAAAATATGCCGTCATCGTAAGGCTTGAATAATATGTGCACATAAGCCAAAAACTGATGACATTGGCAACCCAAAGTGCATTTGTTTTGCAAAGCAAACTTACAAACGGAATTGCTACCACATATGGAAGCAAATAAGCCACAACAAGTCTGAAGCCATTTTTACCCATAAGTTGTGCTGTGCTGCTTACTCCTTCTTTGAATGAATAACCATTTGTTATCATATTTGGAACATTAATTAAAAACATTGCAAGCACAAAGCCATACATAAGAAGCAACAAACAGCAAAGAACTATTGCTATAATCACTGTCAACACTGTTGGCACACTTGAAAGTCCACTTAAAAGCAAGTGGAACAAAAATATAATTGAACCAAAAATGAATGTTAAAATCAAATTAACAATTTCAATAACAAAAACATTGATAATAACAACCAAAATGTCATTGTTGATATACGAAAAAATTTCTTTAAAATTTAACTTTCCGCTTCTCATATGGCTTTCTGTTTGACCAACTGACATACTCAAAAATACAGAAACAAGTATTACTCCAATCAAAGCAAACACTACTCTTTGCCAAGAAATTGGCATAAGAATTTTGAATATATCGCCAAAACCACTTATAACTGTGGCTGGATATTTGTTGATGAATTCAACAATTTGAAAAGGTCCTGTAAGCAAGCCAATAAATACTGATGGCACAAGCCAAAGAAGCAAAAGCCACCAACAATTTTTTGCAAAATATTTACTACCTAATTTAATAAATCTCATATAAACCTTCGTTTCTATTATAAACAAACAAATAAAATTTAGCAAACAACTTTAACTAAAAATATTTATTTTTTTATATAATATGGGGCTTTTTGCTCAAATTTTAGCATTTTTGACAAAAAAAAGACAGAACACTTTTTTATTCTGCCTATTTTTTATTATATTTTTGAAATTTTGCTTTCGTAATCTTTTACTTTTGAATAACTTGAGTGTGAAATACCTTCTGCTGCTGATTTTAATTTTTGCTTTGTATCTTTATCTAGATTCTTTGGCATTTCCACATTAACCGTAACAATCAAGTCACCATAACCGTTTGCTTTGAGTTTTTTGATACCCTTACCTTTGACTGTAAAAACCGTTCCTGTCTGAGTTAAAGCAGGAATATCCATAGTTATTTTTCCATTGACAACCGGCACGGTTATTTGTCCACCAAGCAAACTTGTTGTAAATGGAATTGGAACTGTAATATACAAATCATACTTGTTTCTTGTAAGCATTTTGTGTGGAGAAACTGCAATTTGCAAAATTAAATTTCCTGCAGAAACACTTG
>JAFYCH010000110.1 GCA_017539765.1 Clostridia bacterium | reverse complement strand
GCCGTTGTGATCTTTTAAGTTATTCATCAAATTAACAAGTGCCTTGTTTTTGAAAAATGAACCATCTTCTATAGCATTATCTATTCTTGTCATATCTTGACTGACAATTCTGCCAGCACCAATATTAAGGTGTCCGACTTCACTGTTGCCCATTTGACCCGCTTTGAGTCCAACATCAAGTCCACTTGCACCAAGTTTGCAATGTGGGTAATTTTTAAGCAGCATATTATAATATGGCATATCAGCTTTTCTTACAGCATTGCCATAATCGGTTTCACTTATTCCAAATCCATCAATAACTACTAGCGCTACTGTCTTTTTCATAATTCACTCCTTACAAATTTACATTTGTTGCAAAACCAAAATTGATATTGCAATTATTTTTCTTCCAATTTCTTTTTCATTTTGCAGATAAGTTCTGGCTTTAAACTTGCACCACCAATAAGTGCCCCATCTACGCAATCAATTGCAGCAATTTGTTCAAAATTACTTTCGCCAAAACTTCCACCATACAAAACAAATTCCACTTCAGCATATTTTTTGATTGCATCAATAACTTCTTTTATGTGCTCGATGCCAGCAACCTTTCCTGTGCCAATTGCCCAAATTGGTTCATAGGCTACAATAACTTTTGAAATGTCAATATCTTGCAAAATTTCTTTGAGTTCCACAAGTACATATCGTTTTGCATATTCTGTTTGAGACATTGTTTCATTATTACATAACTCCTCACCCACACAAACAATTGGAGTTATACCAAATTCTATAAGCTTTTTTATCTTTAAATTAGTTTGAGAAAGTGTCTCGAAATTATATTTTTTTCTCTCACTGTGGCCAACAATACAAAAGTCAACGCCAGCATTTTTTAACATATCTGCACTAGTTTCTCCAGTGTATGCGCCATTGTTATATTCGCTTACATTTTGTGCACCCAAAAATACCCCATTTTTCTTCAGTTCTGCATATTGATATAATTGACAGAAGTTAGGACAAAGTATCACGTTAGAATAATCATCTTCACCCATAACTCTTTTGTATTCTTCTATACTTACATTATTCATTTTAAAATTACAAGCAAATATAAACTTTTTCATAAACACTCTCTTATTTTTAATCTTTATTAATTATGCTTACGGCAGCAAGTTCCTTGCCTTCAAGAAGTTTCAAACTTGCGCCACCGCCAGTAGATATGTGAGTAAACGAATCTTTAAGTCCAAAATTTTCTATGGCACTTACAACATCTCCACCACCAGCAACTGAAATGCAATGCTTATTTTTACCAATAAGTTTTGCAACACTTTCTGTTCCATTTTTGAAAACATCTTTTTCGTAAACTCCCATCGGTCCATTCCAAACAATAGTCCTTGCTTTTTTGATAAATTTTCTAAAAAGTTTAACTGTCTTTGGTCCAATGTCAAGACCCATTTTATCACTTGGTATTTTGCCAAGTTTATATACTTCTGTGCCAGCTTCATCATCAATATTTTTTGCACAAATAAAATCTACTGGCAAAATTATCTTAACTTTTTTGTTGATGGCTTCTTTTATTATTTCATAGCATATTTTTATTTTTTCATCGTCAACAAGTGACGCACCAACATTACCTTTGATTGCTTTGATGAAAGTAAAGCACATGCCTCCGCCAATCAAAATAGTATCAACTTTGTTAAGCAAATTTTTAACAACATCAATTTTGTCACCAATCTTGGCTCCGCCCAAAATTGCAACAAAAGGTCTATTTGGATTTTTGAGAACATCTTCAAAAGTCTTCAACTCCTTCTCTACCAAAAAACCAACCGTGCTTGGAAGTATTTTGGCTATACCATATGTAGAAGCGTGTTTTCTGTGGCTTGTTCCAAATGCATCAAAAACATATATGTCTGCAAGTTTAGAAAATGCTTCAATAAGGTATGGGTCATTCTCTTCTTCTCCTCTTTCAAACCTAACGTTTTCAAGCAAAAGAAGTTCCCCACCATTTAATTTATCAGCCATTGCCGTTGCCTTTGCACCAACAACTTCTGGACAAAAATATATTTTTGTATTTGGCAATAATTCTTCCAATCTCTCAAACACCGGCTTAAGTGAATATTTTTTATCTACCTTTCCGTCAGGTCTACCTAAATGTGAGCATACAATAACCTTTGCTTTTTTTTCAAGCAAATACTTCAATGTAGGTAGTTCTTCAACAATTCTTACATCACTTGTAATTACTCCATCTTTTAGGGGTACATTAAAATCCGCCCTTACAAGCACACGCTTGTCATAAAAATCAAAATCTCGAATTGCCTTTCTCATATAATCTCCTGAATGAATCTACTACTATTTTATATCAAAAACAAATTTCTCACAAATATTTTAGTAAAATATTTGAATATTTCTTTAGGTTATCTTTTAAATACTTCTTTAAGTAATTTCAAAACACTCTCTGCACTTTCTTCTTCAAGAAGTTTTAATTTTGTTTCAGTACTGATATGTTCGCCTTTTAAATAGCCAACAATATGTTTTCTCATATTTGTCACAACAAAATGTTCATCATAATACTTAAGCAAAATATCAAAGTGTTGCTTTATGCAGTCATACTTGTCAAATGGCATATCCAAATTTAAAAGTTCTGCAAAAATGTGCGGATTGCCTACACTCGC
Source organism: Clostridia bacterium (assembly GCA_017539765.1). Taxonomy (GTDB): domain Bacteria; phylum Bacillota; class Clostridia; order Christensenellales; family UBA1242; genus UBA9845. The sequence goes on along the minus strand of JAFYCH010000110.1, from coordinate 12,251 downwards.
TCTGCCAATCATAAAGGCATCAGCACCTGTTTCTTTTTGTATCTTTTCAAAACTTTCTTTGCTTACAATATCGCCATTCGCCACAACTGGAATGCTGACTGCATTTTTCACTTTTGCAATTTCTGCATAATCCGCTTTGCCAGAGTAGCCTTGCGTCATAAGTCTTCCGTGTATAGCAATTGCACTTGCACCAGATTTTTCAAGCATCTTCGCAAACTCTACAGCATTGTTTTCGGTGTAGCCAAGACGCATTTTAACTGTGACAGGTCTGTTTGAAGCACTTACACTTGCTTTTACTATTTCACTTGCAAGGTCAAGATTCTTCATCAAAAAACTGCCTTCACCATTTTTGATTATCTTTGGTGCAGGACAACCCATATTTATGTCAATAATATCAAAATCTTTCAAAACATCATTTTGAATTGCCTTAAAAAACACCTCCGGCTCATGACCAAAAAGTTGAACCACTTTTATATCCTCAAGCGGTGATGTGTGAAGTAGCCACTTTGTTTTTTCACTGTCATAAATAAGCCCTTTTGCGCTGACCATTTCTGTTGTTGTAAGTCCTGCTCCGAACTTTTTGCAAAGATGTCTTTGTGCAATGTCAGTATAGCCTGCCATAGGTGCCAAAAATAAATTATTTTTTGTTTCTAAGTCTCCAATCTTCATATCAAAATTATATAGCAAATTACATTTTTTGCCAATAAATTTACATACAAGTTTAAAATTATTAAAATGCAATTTTAATTTGTTATTTTGATTCTTTTATTTTTGCCCCAAACAGAAAGTATCTCTTTTGTATTTATTGTCTTTGTAATACACAATAAGGCATAATATAAAACAACTCCCAAAATTAAAATAATCATTGTTAAAAATCGTGAGCTAATATATCCATAAAGCAAACTATTAAATAGTTTCATAACAATACTCATAACAAGGCATGAGATGGTTGGCAAAACAAACAACTTGTTTATGTTTAATTTAAACTGGACTATACGTCTTATTGATATCAGATTTAAATACAATGCAAAAGAATAAAAAACCATGTCACAAATTGCAGTTCCATAAATGTTTACTTTTTTGCTAGACACCAAAATAAGCAAGAAAAAGGTTCTTAAAATTGCCGCACAAAAAAGATTGATGACTGGCGCTTTATTCTTTTCCAGTGCCTGCAAAATACTTGTGGATATAATAATTAAGCTCAAGTAAATAATATTAAAGCTGTTGATTTTAAGCAAATCACTTGCAATCTGCAATTCATTGACAGCAAAAGAGGTTAAGCCCCCTCCATATAAAAAAATGATAATTTCTTTTGAAAAGAACAAAAAGACAAAAGCACAAAAAATGGAAACAAGCCAAACGATGCTGAAAGAATTCTTAATATTTTTTATAGTTAATTCGTTGTTGGCATTTTCCTTTTTTATGTTTGGAATAATTGATGCGCCAATTGCAGTTGCCACAAAAGTAGGCAAACTGATTATTGAAGAAACAATGCCATCCTCTAATCCATAAAGCGAAAAAGATATCGCTTGACTTAAGCCAGTCTTTAAAAGTAGTGGCACAACAATCAAACTGTCAACAGCAGAAACAAGTGGTATTGCACATGCCTGCATCATAACAAAAAAAGAAAATGTAACGACTTTTTTTAAAGCATAAAAAAACGAAATGTATCTATTTTTTACATTATATTTTTTTTCATTAAAACCATCACATACACAACTTGATTTACATAAAAAATACCTTCGTTTTTTGTTGAAAATCATACTTGTATATTTTCTTTTTTCTTTATTTTTGGAAAATAAATATAGCATAATTGAAAACAAAAAAGAAACCATTTCTGAAACACTTAAGCCCAAAATTGCGCCAAAAACAGCAGAAAAATAGCTTTTTTTTGCAAAAAATATAGCAAAACTCAAACTAAACACCAATTTTGAAGTTGCTTCTATAATTTGCATAAGACCACTGTATCCCATCTTTTTTTTACCTAAAAAGTAACCTCTTAAGGCAGTCATTAGGCTTCCAAAAATAATAGCAGGAACTATGGCAATATATGATTTTGTTAAATTACTATTAGCTTGAAATTTTGATAGTGCTGGAGATAATATCAAAAGCAAAACAGAAAGAATTGTTGATGAAAAAAGTGACAACAAAAATCCTGCAAAAAAATATCTTTTTGCATTTGTATAGTTTTTTACTTCAAGTTGTTTTGATGTAAGTTTGCTTATGGTAACAACTATGCCACTGCTAGAAATAACCAAAAAAAGTGCATATATTGGAAATATCATTTGATATTGTCCAAGTCCTTCACTCCCCAGCACTCTAAGAAGAGGAACTTTGTATATTGCACTTAAAAATTTTGTAACAAGGTTGCAAATCACAAGAATAATTGCACCAAATATAAATCCATTTTTTGCTTTTGACATAATTAACCTATTTGTTTGGCTAAGTAATTTGAAAAAGATTTTGCAAGAAGTCTTTCAGTCTCTCCCATACTTAAATCGCCAAAAATAATAATTGAGCCATAAACATCACCTTCTGTCAAAATTGGACTGATAACAAAATTTTTGATATCAATATCAAAAAGCAAAGAGTTCGCATCAAACAAAGAAACAATTTGACTTTGTCTTGCTTTAATCAATTTGTCAATTTGACTATCTATTGGTCTGTTTATGTATTTTGTTTTATCTTTTCCGCTTGCGGCAATAACTTTTTCCATGTTGGTCACCAAAACGCAATATTTTGTGCCATCGGCAATGCTTTGAGCAACTTCACCTGCAACCGAGGAAATTTCCAAAACTGGTGAATATTTTTTTAAAAGCAATTCTCCATCATCTCCACTATATATTTCAAGAGGAGTCCCCTCTTTTATTTTTAACGTTCTTCTAATTTCTTTTGGAATAACGATTCTTCCGAGTTCATCAATTCTTCTAACAACACCTGTCGCTTTCATTTATTTCTCCCAAAAATAGTGTTTGTTAAATATAAAAATTTATTTACAAAACTTGATAATAATAAAATAAATTATAAAAAAACAAAAAAAATATTGAGTTTTTCTCAATATTTTTATTATTACTTATTATTATTTACTTAAGAAATATAATCTGTTGGATTATCTTCTTCTTTTGTTTCGTCTTCTTTTTTTAGCTCTTCTTTGTTTTCTTCTTTTGCAGATTCTTCTTTCAAAACTTCTGCAGCAACATTTTCCATATATTTCTTGTCACTTTCTACTGCTTTTGCTGCGTTTGAAATGCAAACTAATTCAACTGGCAAAACAAATATTAAGAACAATGAAATTCCAGTAAACGCTCCAACAAAGTAGAATGAAGGAATTGTAAACATTCCAAACATCACTCCAATTACTCCTGCAAGTGTAGGAAGAATTAAACTAAGAAGCCAAGACATGAGCATACAGAAACCAATAAGCAAAATTAAAATAAACATAAACACAACGCAAAGCCATGCAATTTTGCCACGATATCCTTTCACTTTTTCTTTTGCAAGTTTCAAACTTTCCATAAGTCCAAGGTTCTCTTTGCCAGCAACATCAAAAATAAGTGCATAATTTGCAAGGAAGATTATTGCTGGGAAAATAAGTAATACACTCAAAATTCCAAAAACAAAAGCGAAAAACATTGAAAGAATTAAATAATTCCCAAATTTTGATTTTACTTTAAACACATCATTTACATTTTCATTTCGCATATCTGCCAAAAACTTTGCTTGCGCTGGTAAAAATACCAAATACACAACAAAAGAAATAAGCATTGATTGTGTCAAAATAAATGTAATCAAAAATGCAACATATTGAATAAGTGATGCCACAAGCACTTTTTTGTAAACACCATTACATGAAGCAATACTCTTGTTTATTATATTTTTTGTTGAATATTTTTCAAAATCCATAATAACACCTCGTTTTTATTATACAATCTTTTTTTTATAAAGTAAAGAAATATATTACAATATTGCAGAAAACAATCTGCAAAAACTTACAAGAAGTTTTACAAAAATGCTTGATTTCTTTCTCGATTCACAATTATATAAAGTGCAATTCTTTACATCTTCTTCAAACTGGGCCACATATTCCTTTGATTTTTTCTTGTCAAAAAGCACCAGATTATCTTCAAAATTTAAAGAAAAAGACCTGATGTCTATGTTGCAACTGCCAAGTGTCAAAATTTCATCATCACAAACAACAACCTTGCTGTGAATAAATCCATTGTATACATAAACCTTAAGCCCATACTTTAACAAATCATCAATATATCCAAGTGAAGCAAAATGTACATACCAATGGTCAATTTTTTGTGGAATCATAATACTAACTTCAATTCCACTTAAAAGAGCAAGTTTAATTGTGCCATAAATTGCATCATCTGGAATAAAATATGGAGTTTGAATTTTTACACTTTTCTTTGCACTGTTAATCATCTTTTCTATGCAAACTTTTATTGAGTCTCTTGCATTATTAGGCCCGCTTGTAATAAGTTGCATAGGAACAACATTTTCCACTTTTTTGGTACTGATAACAGGAAAATATTTTTTGTTTATATACTTCTCGGCACTGGTTTTGTCTTTTGTGGAAAATCTCCAATCAGACAAAAAAACATTTTGAAGAGAATGAACGATTTCACCAGAAAGTCTAACGGTTGTATCTCTCCATGGCGATAGATGTTTTATCTTTCCCATATGATCATCTCTGATATTAAACCCACCAGTATAACCAATTTTGCCGTCAATTACGCAAATTTTTCTGTGATTTCTGTAATTTGCCTTAAAATTTAAAAGTTTTATGTTTAAAAAAGGTGGGAAGAATTGTGCTGTTTGTCCGCCATTTTTCTTTAATTTTCTAAAATTTATATTTGATGTACTAAAACTGCCAATTGCATCATACAACACCCTGACTTCAACACCCTGTTTTGCTTTCTCTACAAGAAGATTTTTTATTCTTTTTCCAGTTTTATCATTAGCAAAAATGTAAAACTCAAGATGAATTGAACTTTCTGCATTTTTTATATCATCAAGCAGACTTTCAAAAGCAGAAGAATTATCAGAAAAATATTCAATGTTGTTATTAAATGTACAAATACTACCAGACGTGTTAAGATTTAACAAAATCAAATCTTTGTGATGTTGTGGATAATCTTTTATTTCTTTATTATGTTTTAACATCGAAACTTGTTTTTTTATATAACTATTATAGTCTTTATTTGAAAGCTCATATTTTTTAATCATTCTTTTATCAAACAAACTAAGTCCAGCACCAAAAAGCAAGTAAATAAATAGTCCCAAAAATGGGACTATCAAAAGCAATGTCCAAGCAATAATTTTGCTTGGCTTTTTTTTGATTATAAAAATCATGTTAAAAACAGCCAAAGCACACAAAACATAATTTATTGTAAGCAATATATCCATTATGTTCATAAGATCTCCTATATGAAAAAACTCTTTTCAAGTGCTTGCTTAACTTTTTTAAATCTGAATATCAAAAGGAAAATGAAACATGTGACAGATGTCAAAAATGCCACCAAACTTGGCCAAATAATTCCTTTTGAAAGATAGTTGTACAAAAATAATACCAAACTTAAAACGGAAAATATAATCAAAGAAATTACAAATTCAAATCTCTTATAATAATTTCTTATCAAAATTATAGTCAAAGAGTATAATGTCATAAAAAGCAAAAACAATGGAATCACATAATAAACTCCCCAACCAAACGAATGAGTAAATAGTTCCAAAAACAATATGTATGCACAAAGTGTCAAACTGGCAACTATGCTTATTGCACTAAAACTCCACCTATATTTAATTGGTAAAATTATATTGATAATAGCCAAAAACGCGCCTGTTAAAACATAAAAATTATATCTATAATGTTTGAAAATCAAAAGTTCAACTATTCCACTTATTATTGTTCCAACAACAACAATCCAAAACAACCAATTCATAGCCATATTCCTTTTGTCGTTTCGTGTCTTGTTGTTTGGATAGCATAAAAACGTTTGAGACACTTGCTGATTGTCAGAAATATCTCTTCCACAAAGCGGACAATTGGAAATATCATCTATTATGCTAACGTCACATTTGTCACAGTGTTTCATAAATCTCCTATAAAAAATTACTTTTTTAGTGTTTTTTACAATTTTTATTACTTTTTTTAAATAAATATTATTTTTTTTAATTATACAATATTTGTATTTACTTCAATATCTAAACCAAACTCTTTTAATATTCTGCAAAAATCTCTTTCTATCAAATGTTCTTTAATTGGACTTGTAAATGTGATTGTTATTTTGTTTTTAAAAGAGGCAACACCCACATTTATTCCGTTTATTATACTTTTGCAAAGCAGACATTCATATCTGTCAACCAAACTTTCAAATTCTTTTGGCGCAGATATTTTGCCAAGGTTGGTCAAAACTGTTGTGTAAGAATTTTCCCCAAAAAGTTTATATGATAATTGCAGTGCCATTTTTTTGAAAATAAGTGGCATTATTCTAACAAAGAAATTTTTTTCTGTCTTGACATTTGTGTTTATATTTTTTTGCAAATATTCTTTTGTTACTCCTGCCATTTGAGTTTTTGTTAAATTTATTAAATCAGAAAATTCATGTTCTGCATTTTTTGCATTATACTCAATATCAATCCAACTTGAAAAATTACGAAGTGTTTTTGTATCATAATACTTTCTTAAATTTATTGGCACGCTAATCACAACAGGTCTGTGTTTTTGAATTGTAAATTGTTGATAGTTCAAAATTGCTTTTGCATATGCTGCAACCAAAAATTGTGTGATTGTTGCATCATATTTTCTTGCGACCGAATGTAATTTCTCTGCATCAAGCGTCAAAGTGATTACATCAAGCTTTCCATTAGGCTCTGGTGTTCCATACACCTGATAAGCCTTTTTTGAGCGTCTTGTTGCCGTTCCTGACTTGTCAGCAACCCTTCTGAAACTATCTTCTATTTCTTCTGGAGATGGTTTATCTTTGTAGTTAATAACCAAATCCTTTTCGTTGATATTTTTACCTAACAAGTTAAAATAGCAACCAAGCAAAGTATTCAAAAAGCAAATTGCACCTGTGCCATCTGTAAGTGAATGAAAAGTCTCAAAACTGACTTTATTTTTATAGTATAAAACCCTAAACAAATGTTGTTTGGAATTAAGTTCCATTCTTCGGCAAGGATAGTCTTTTTCTGCAGCTACTTTTGGTTTTTGTTCTATTGTTTGAAAATAATACCAGAAAAAACCACGTCTCATAGAGACATTTAAATGTGGATATCTTAAAATAACTGTATCAAGCGCCTGTTGTAAAACCACTGCATCTACATCATCATTTAAATATGCACTAACTCTGAAAACATTATTCCATGTTTCACTGCTTGCAGATGGATAAATAAGCCCCGCATTGTCTATTTTTAGCCAAGAAACTTCTTGCTGTGAATTATTTTCCATATTACTCTCCAAATCAATTATAACCCAATTTAGCTTTTTTCACAAATAAAAATATTGCCAAATTTGGCAATATTTTTAAACTAAGCTTATATTATATCTCATATTATAACTATCAAATGCATTTGTAACATTGTTTTTAATTTTTATTGTTATAACAAAACTCAAATCAATGCTATCAGAAATGTTTTGAAGTTTTGCTGTATCTGCTGCACTTGCACTCAAAACATAGTTTGCACTATCTTCTGCAAGAGAAATTGTAACAAGTTCAAATACTTCTGTTATATCTGAGCCAGCGAGTTTTTGTTTGTAATTCTTTTTGTAATAGTATTGTGTAGAAACATTAAACTGGCTTGCAACAGCAAGTTCAAACTCTCCGCTTTGATTCTTAACGTAATATTTATCAACATATTGTTTTGACAAAAGGGCCGCTGGAATTTCTTCATAATATGTTTCGTTGCCATAATATGTTTTTGTGCTGTCAACATAAACTTTGTCATAATAACTATTATTCTCAATATCATCAATAGATGGTGTTTGAACCAATTCAAATTCTTCATTATTATTCTTTATATAATAATGTTTACCAGCAACAATTCCTACATCACTTGTTTTGATATAATATTGAGTATATCCCGCCTTTTGTTCGTTAGAAAGTTCGTCATACTCACTTTCTGACTTGTAATTGATATCTTCTGCAAGCACCTCAACAAATGTTTGAACATATTTGCTGTCTGCACTTTCGTAGTAGAAAGACAAATCTTCACTTGTACTTGCGCCAACAGCAAAATCAATACCAGTAATTTCTACGCCAAATTCTGTTCCTATGCTAAATGATGACAATATATCGCTGAGGGTTATACCGCTTTCCAAATCGCTTGATTGAACATTTTTGTTTGTTGTGCCATTGTATGTTGCACCAGCATCGACAGTAATTTTTGTACTAAGTAAATAACCTGAAGTAGTTGCAAATCTGACATCAATTTTTTGGTTTGTTGTTTTGTATTTCAAGTTGATTTTATAGCCAACACTTTTTGTATAATTGTTACCATCATTTCCATCTGTTACAACGTTTATTGTTGCAATATAAATATGATAATATTCATCCTGGTTTTCTTCGTCTTCATAGTAGAAACTGCTAATATATTCTGCTGGCATTTTTGTTTCTAATTCAGTAATGCTTGTTGCAAAATTATTTGGCAGATATAATCTGTTTCCAACCACTACAATAGGATTATTGTAATCGTAATTAATGTCTGTAAATAAGATGTCACCACAGACAGAACTTGTGCCTGTAAACAAGTCTATGATGTTTGGTGTGTAATATGTTTTGCCGTTAGTATTTGCAATAAGTTTGTAATTGGGAACCAAATTATATTGATAGAATTCATCGTTTAGATATCCAAAATTTGTATATGCAATAATGTTTTCATTATAATTTTTTGAAATATCACAAAGTGTCAAAACCGCATGTGAACCACTTAAAGCAATTTTTGCACCACTCTTAGTGCTTGTATATTCATCTTCTGTGGCAGTTTGTTCTTCAAACTTAAAGAATACCAATTTCTGTAAATCATAAACTCTATTGCCTACTTCTGCTACAAATGTTATGAACTCAGTTCCTGCTCCAAACAAATTGATTTGTTTTGCTGGAGTTATATGATTGTCAATACTCATCATCTCGCCATAAGAAACGACATTCTCTTTAATTTGCTTTGTTGTAATTTCATCAGTACCTCTAATAATCTTTACTTCTGGAATTTCAATATTTACAAGAACAGGATTACTATAGATATCTGTTGTAATTGAACGAGCAACAACAAACACTCTTCCCACTCCCACAAAGTCATATGCAAAACTGATTTGTTCGTTTGCTTCAATAACAATGTTTGCATCGTAGCTAGCAACCTGATTTGCGTATACTTTGATTATTGACTCTGTTTTTGTGAGTTTTGAAATAAGTTTTTCTATGGTGTTAATTTCTTCTGGAACACCAGTGATAACCTCTGCGTAGTCTCTTCCAGTATACTTATATAAAATGTCAACATAATCATCAACAACTGCATAAGTTTCAATTTCAAAATTTATATCATTGGTCTTTGGAGAATTAAACTCTAGACTAAGTGCAAGATCTTTCCACTTATAACCTGTTGCAATATCATCATCTCCCGCAACAAAATCAATTGTAAGTGTGTTGTTGGTTGTTTGTAAATTCAAGCCAGAAAGTTCTGTTGTCAAAACAACAACACCTATTGTATATTGAAGTTCTCCATTGTAAATAACTTGATATTTTACATTTCCAACTTTGTTTGTAACAATTTTAAATGTATATGTGCCATCAACGGTATTGTCTTGATTTGTCAATGATGCTACGGTTTCATCAGCACCAGCAAGAAGATTTATGCTTAATCTTCCATTTTCGAGTGCATCAGTTGTACCATCATAAGAGATTTCAATATTGATATCCTCACCTTTATAAACTCTTGCAAAGATAGCACAATCTTTCGCAAAGTTATAATCTGGGTCGTCATCTTCTATATTTGCATTAACACTTGATTCAATACCGGTTATTGTAACCACTTTTGAAATTGTGATATTTACAAATTCGCTTGAATATTCGATTTCTACATAACCATCTTGATTAAAAATTAAATATTCTTTGCTTTCTGTGATATATGCAACAAAGTCTTCTGGTTCAATTCTTTCTGTTGTTCTTACAACTGCAGCATAGAAAACTGTTTTTCCACTGCTAATTGGTGTAATTTTATAATAATCAAGCAAATCACTTTCTTGCGAAGTTGGTTGTGATGCAATTGCAACACATTCTTTGCCAGCAATATATGCTTTAATTGAATCATCTGTTTCAACCAAATTAGTTGATGACGGAACAAAATATAAAATATTTTTATATGTTGAATTTGCAGGTGTGATTGTCGCAAAATTGTTTAAAGAATATGTTTCAATAGAATCATCTGAATAAAGCAAGCTTACTGCATTTCCGCTTGAAATGCTTGTTACTTTTACTTTTTGCAAACTGATTGGGATATAATCCCATAACATAATTTCTTCTTCTTGCATATCATAATAGAAGAAAATATAGAATTTGCTTTCAGAATATTCATTTACTGTATAATGATATACTCCATTTTCTTTTTCAAGAGTAATGTATTTTGAAGCATCTTCGATTTTTTTGCCATTCATAACAATATCTTCAACGCTTTTTACACTATCTGGAATATCTGTAGCAAGACCCTCTTCATAACCAATATAAAGTTGAATTTGACTTAGTAATGTGTTTTTGTAACTTTCGTCTGTTGTATTAGAAAATTGCAAATCTACATAAAAATTATTCTTTCTTGGATTGGTTTCTAAATCAGAAAAAGATATTGTTCCACTTTCAAAAACTGAATATGGTTGTACATTAATACTTTTTGAACCAGTTGTTAAACCAACAACAGAAATCTCATTGATTTTGAATGTGAGCGTATTAGACCAAACCCTGATTTTGTCAAATGCTCTTGTGTATGGAACGATGGCATCTTGAGATGGATCACCCTCGTAATCTTGAATGTTTGGCTCGTGTCCAATATTGTTATAATTTGCAACAATATATGCATTGACAGTAAATGTTTCGCCCTCTTTGTGAGGCATAATTGTTATATTGCCATAATTGTCTATGCTTGCAACTTCTGTGTTTGATGTTTGATAATAAATACTCTTTTTGTTTGTGTATTCTGTTGCACCTTTGCCAGCAGGATTTGTTGTGCTTGGCAAAATAAGTGAGTCACTTGGTGAAACTATATTTTTTACACTCAAAACAGAATTTGGATAAATATTATAAACTTGTTGATGATTTCCATCTTCTTCTGGTTCAATATCTTGATTAAGTTCAAGTTTGAGATCAACAATTGAACTATCAACAAATACCCAACAATGAGTTGTTATAAGTCCTTGAGTTGCAGTAAGTTTTACCCAACCACCAACATTTGTTTCAATTTCTGCACCATTTACTATAGCTTTTTTTGTAAGTGGTCTAAGATATATTGGACTGTTTATTTTTACGTTATATTTTGTATAAACTCTATCCTGTTCTTGATTGTTTGTTTGACCATTTTGTTGTTCTTCTTCGCTTTCTGCTTTTATTGCTTTTACATTGTCATCTTCTACAAGTTGCAAAATAAGTGAACTTGGATTTGAAGAAAATGATATTTCAAGCACTGCATCAAGTTCTGTGCATCCTTTGTTTGGAACAATATAAATGCTATCGTAAACAGGCTTACCATTTGCATCAGTCTTTTGCTTCCAAATCAAATTGCCGTTATTATCTTTCTTTTGATGACCGTCTGCATCAAGTTCAATTTCTTTGTTGCCATCAATAACAAACTCAGTTTTCTTCTCTGGATCTGTCTCAGCATCTTCTGTTCTGCCTTCGCTTGCCCAATACCAATCAGCAAGTGGTACATAAGGAGGATTAAAGCCACGTGTTGCCCAAACATACAAAACAACGCCTGCAAACATCACCATAACGCCAGCAAAACTTATGCCAAATATTTTTCAAAAATTTAATATTTTGGCTTTCTTTGTCATTTTGGTGATTGCCGTGTCATTATTTTTTGCCATAACAAACTCCTTTTTCTTAGTTTATACAATTGGTCTCAAACTATTTATGTAATGATTAATATAATCAGAATTCTTGTTAAATGCGTTTTAAGTTGTAAACTTAAAAACTTCCTATTGTTAATTATATAATTTATATTTGATGTCGTCAAACAATTTTGATAGCATAAATCGCAAT
>JAFYCH010000109.1 GCA_017539765.1 Clostridia bacterium | reverse complement strand
GTACTTCTGTAAACACTAAGTCTTGGGCGAAGAGAAGTTCCATTGATTTTATTTCTAATTCTGCCATGACGTTTTGCTCTTGCTTCGTTTTTGTTAACTTTGCTAATCATATTTCTCTACCCCCTTATTTCTTGCCGCCTGCGGCTTTCTTTCCTTCTTTCTTGATTAGTCTCTCATTTTCATAATGAACACCATATAAGTGATATGGTTCAACTGGTCTAAAGTCTCTGATTTTTGCAGCGATTTGACCAACTTCGTCATTACTGATACCTGAAACTATAATTGTGTTGGCATCTTTTGTTTCAAATTTGATGCCAGCTGGAGCAGTTATTTCAACTGGATGAGAATAACCCAAATTCATTGTAAGTTTGTTGCCACTTACTGTTGCTCTGTAACCTACGCCTGAAATTATCAAAGTTTTCTTAAAACCTTTTGAAACTCCTGTTACCATATTGTTTATAAGTGCTCTGTAAAGACCGTGCATTGATTTGTCCAATGCTTCTTCACTGCTTCTTGAAACAATAACTTGATTATTTTCTTCTTTTACAGTAATTCTTTTATCAATTACTCTGCTGAGTGTGCCTAATGGTCCAGTAACGGTAACTACATTATCGTTAATATCAACCTTAACACCGTTAGGTATGTTTATAGGCATCTTTCCAATTCTACTCATATTTTCTTTCCTCCTATAAATTACCAAACATAAGCAATAACTTCACCACCAAGATTCTTGGCACGAGCTTCTTTATCTGTCATTATACCCTTGCTTGTAGATATAACTGCAATACCAAGTCCGTTGAGAACTACTGGAAGCTCAGTTGCTCCGCAATAAACTCTAAGTCCTGGTTTTGATATTCTCTTGATACCGCTGATAACTTTTTGTCCGTTTTCACCGTATTTGAGAACAATTTTAATTTTCTTTTCTACGCCTTCACCTTCGTATTCTGCACTTGCAACAAAACCTTCGCTAACAAGTAGGTCTGCAATTGCTTTTTTGATTTGAGATGCAGGAACTTCAACATAACTATGTCTTACAGTAAGAGCATTTCTTATTCTTGTAAGCATATCTGCAATAGGATCAAATTTCATATATACATAACCTCCTTACCAACTTGCCTTCTTTACTCCAGGAATTTCGCCATCATGGGCCATTTCTCTGAAGCAAACTCTGCAAATGCCATATTTTTTAAGAACTGAATGAGGTCTTCCACAAATTGAGCAACGAGTGTATTCTCTTGTAGAAAACTTTTGTGTTCTTTTTTGTTTATTCACTAATGCTTTTCTTGCCATTTTCTATCTCTCCTTACTCTGCAAATGGGAAACCAACTTCATTCAAAAGTTGATATGCCTCTTCGTCATTTTTTGCTGTTGTAACAACAACAACGTCAAGACCTCTGATTTTCTCAATCTTATCAAAAGATATTTCTGGGAAAATCAAATGTTCTTTGATACCAAGAGCGTAATTTCCATGACCATCGAAACTCTTTTTAGAAATTCCTTTAAAGTCACGAACTCTTGGAAGTGCAACTGAAATCAATTTGTCAAGGAAATCGTACATTTTGTCACCACGAAGAGTAACTTTTGCACCAACATTTTGACCTTCATGAAGTTTGAAGTTTGAAACTGATTTCTTTGCTTTTGTAACTACTGGTTTTTGACCTGCAATTAAGCCAAGTTCATCAACAGCAGCGTTTAAACTCTTTGAGTTATCTTTAACATCTCCAAGTCCCATATTCAAAACTACTTTTTCAATCTTAGGACAAGCATTGATGTTTTTGTATCCAACATTTTTCATTAAAGCAGGAACTACTTGTTCTTTATAGAACTTTTTAAGTCTGCTTTCATATTTATCAGCCATCTTTTATAATTCCTCCCTTACTTTGCTTCTTTTTTAGAAGTTTTTGTTGTTTTCTTCGCTGTTTCTTTCTTAACTTCTTTTGTTTCTTTTTTTGCTGTAGCCTTTTTAGCTGCAGGTTTTTTTGTTTCTTTTTCTACTTTTACAGCAGGTTCTGGTTTTGGAGCTCTGTCTTTTGAAGCTTTTTTAACTTCTTTAACAAATTCTTTATCCAAACTTGCACCACATTTTTTGCAAACTCTTGCTTTTTTACCATCTACCAAAGCGTGAGCAACTCTTGTTGCTTTGCCACATTTTGGACAAACTACCATAACATTTGATGCATCAATAGGTGCTTCTATTTTAATAATTTGACTTTTTTCTTGAGCTGTACGTGCTTTTTTGCATTTTGAAACAACGTTTACACCTTCAACAACAACTCTTGCTGTTTTTGGGCTAACTGCAAGCACCTTTGCTCTTTTATCCTTATCCTTTCCAGCAATAACCAAAACTGTATCGCCTTTTTTAACATTAAGTTTACTCATTTTGACTATTACCTCCTTATAGAACTTCTGGAGCAAGTGAAACGATTTTCATAAAACCTTTTTCTCTAAGTTCTCTTGCTACAGGTCCAAAAATTCTTGTTCCTTTTGGTTCGTTGTTGTTATCAATAATAACTGCAGCGTTATCATCAAACTTGATGTGTGAGCCATCTTTTCTTTGAACACCTTTGTGTGTTCTTACGATAACAGCCTTGATTACATCACCCTTTTTAACAACTCCACCTGGGATTGCGCTTTTTACGCTTGCGACAATAACATCACCGATGTTTCCTGACTTTCTGAAAGAACCGCCGTGTACTCTGATACACATAATTTCTTTTGCACCAGTGTTATCTGCCACTTTTAATCTTGTAAATGATTGTATCATAATATTTCTCCTTACTTTGCTCTCTCAATTATTCTGTTTAATCTGTGATATTTGTCTTTGCTGAGTGGTCTTGTTTCTGCAATTTCAACCACGTCACCAACATTGCATTCGTTATTTTCATCGTGAACTTTGTATGTTTTTGTTCTTTTTAAGTATTTTTTATATTCTGGGTCTTGATAAGTTGTAGTAACAGCAACAACAACGGTTTTGTCCATTTTGTTTGAAATAACTTTGCCTACTCTTTTTCTTCTATTATTTCTTTCTTCCATGTTCTATCTCCTTATCTTTTATCAGCGTTAAGTTCGCGCTCTCTTAAAATTGTTTTAACTTTTGCAATATCTTTTTTTGTTGTGTTGAGTACTATTGGATTTTTAAGTCCGCCAGTAGCATGAGAGAAACGAAGATTGAAAAGTTCAACTTTAAGTGCTTTCAATTTTTCATTAAGTTCTTCATTTGTCATTTGTCTTAAATCTTTTGTTTTCATTATTCGTTGCCCTCCACTTTAGTTTCTTCAGCATTTTCTGCTTCTTTTTTAATAAATTTTGTTTTGATTGGAAGTTTTGCAGCAGCATCTCTCATTGCTTTCTTAGCAATGTCTTCTGTAACGCCGCCAAGCTCAAACATAACTCTGCCTGGTTTTACAACTGCAGCCCAGAAATCAATGTCGCCCTTTCCACAACCCATACGTTTTCCAATCGGTTGTTTTGTAACTGGTTTGTGTGGGAATATATCTATCCAAATTTTACCTGTACGTTTTGTATATCTGCTGATTGCAACACGGGCAG
Organism: Clostridia bacterium; assembly: GCA_017539765.1. Taxonomy (GTDB): domain Bacteria; phylum Bacillota; class Clostridia; order Christensenellales; family UBA1242; genus UBA9845. The sequence goes on along the minus strand of JAFYCH010000109.1, from coordinate 11,430 downwards.
CCTCAATTTGGTTTGAAGATATCCAGTGAGGTTCCATAGCAACAAGTCCATACTCGCCATAAGCAAGTGTGTTTCCACGTGTTGCTTTGCCTTTCATTCTTCCTCTTTGTTGCATTCTTCTTTTAACTCTTTTAGGCATTAACATCGCTAGCTACCTCCTTTGTGGTTTTTTTAGCAATGATATCACCGTTATAGATCCAAACTTTTACACCAATAGCACCAAAAGTTGTCTTTGCTGTTGCTGTACCATAATCTATATTTGCTCTAAGTGTTTGAAGTGGAAGTGAACCTTCGTGGAAATGCTCGCTACGAGCAATTTCTGCACCATTCAATCTTCCGCTAACCATAACCTTAACACCCTTTGCGCCTTCTTTCATTGCTTTTTGAATAGCCATTTTGCATGCTCTTTTAAAAGCAACTCTCTTTTCAAGTTGAAGAGCAATTGATTCTGCAACCAAAGTTGAATCAAGATCTGGTCTTTTAACTTCTTTTACATTGATTGTGATATCTTTTGTAGTTGCATTTTTTGCAACCAATTTTTTGATTTCATCTATTTCAGCACCTTTAACACCAATAAGCATACCAGGTTTTGAAGTATAGATATTTACGGTGAGTCTTTTGTTTGTTCTTTCAATAGCAACCTTTGCAATTCCGCATTGGCCATATTTTTGTTTTACAGCGTCTCTAATTTTGCTGTCTTCCAAAAGATATTGTGCAAATGCTTTCTTGTCAGCGTACCATTGAGAAGTCCAATCTTTATTTACACCAATTCTGAATCCATTTGGATTAACTTTTTGTCCCATTCTTCTTTCTCCTTTACTTATTTTCAGTGTCTAAAACTACTGTAATATGTGATGTTCTTTTTAAAATTCTAACGCCTCTACCTTTTGCTCTTGGCATCATTCTTTTAAGCATAGCGCCTGCATTTGCATAACATTCTGCAACATACAAGTCATCTCTGTTTAAACCAAGGTTGTGCTCAGCATTAGCTGCAGCAGAATTTAAAACTGCTTTAATTTCATCAGCACTATAATATGGAGCAAGTTCCAAAATAGCAAGTGCTTCTGTATATTTTTTGCCACGAATTCCATCAAGAACTCTTGCAACTTTGCTTGGAGTCATTCTTACAAAACTAGCTGTTGCACGAGGTCTGCGGTCTTTTGTAGCAAGTCTTTCTTCTTTCTTTTCCTTCATTCTCTTTGCCATTTTTCTACCTCACTCACTTTGTTGCACCCTTTGTTGTTTTAGCACTTACAGGGTGACCTTTAAATGTTCTTGTAGGTGCAAATTCACCCAACTTGTGACCAACCATATCTGCTGTACAATAAACAGGAATATGTTTTCTGCCGTTGTGAACAGCGATTGTGTGACCAACAAATTCTGGGTAAATTGTTGAACTACGACTCCAAGTTTTAAGAACTTGTTTTTTGCCGTCTTCGTTCATTTTTACTATTCTTTGCATAAGCCTTTCTTCTACATAAGGCATTTTCTTTAATGATCTACTCATACTTTATCTCCTATTTATTAGTTAACACGCTTGATTATAAACTTTGAAGAATTCTTTTTCTTATTTCTTGTCTTATAACCAAGTGCTGGTTTTCCCCAAGGTGTCATTGGACCTGCGTGTCCAACTGGGTTTTTACCTTCACCACCACCGTGTGGATGGTCAACTGGATTCATAACCGCACCACGAACTGATGGTCTGATACCCATATGACGGCTTCTTCCTGCTTTTCCAAGAGAAACGATTTCGTGGTCAAGATTTCCAACTTGTCCAACTGTTGCACGGCATTTTTCATTTACTGTTCTCATTTCCCCGCTAGGAAGTCTGAGTGTTGCTCTGCCGTTTTCTTTTGCCATAAGCATGGCTTCGATACCAGCACTTCTTGCCATTGCGCCACCTTTGTTTGGTTGCATTTCAATGTTGTGAACTGTGATACCTACTGGCATATTTTCAAGTGGTAAGCAGTTACCTACTCTGATTTCTGCATCAGGACCGCTCATTACTGTTGCACCAACATTAAGTCCTTCTGGTGCCAAGATGTATCTTTTTTCACCATCAACATAATTTAAAAGTGCAATGTATGCTGAACGATTTGGATCGTATTCTATGCTAACTACTTTTGCAGGAATACCATCTTTGTTTCTTTTGAAATCAATGATTCTATCTTTTTGTCTATTTCCACCACCAATGTGACGAACTGTTATTCTTCCATAAGAATTTCTTCCACCAGACTTTCTTTGTGGCTTAAGCAAACTCTTTTCTGGAGCCTTTTTTGTAAGCACTGAATAATCTGCTGTTGTATATTCACGCATTGCAGGTGAGGTTGGTTTTTTAGTTATAATAGCCATTTATCTTACCCTCCTTATGAAAGACTGTCAAAGAATTCAATTGATTTGCTGTCTGCTGTAAGTTTTACATATGCTTTTTTGTAACTTGCAGTAAATCCATGAGTTCTTCCTCTGTCTTGTGATTTTTCTTTTCCGCTTACGTTTGCTGTGTTTACGCTTTGAACCTTAACGCCAAAAATGCTTTCAACTGCTTTTTTGATTTCTGGTTTTGTAGCATCTTTCTTTACAACAAATGTATATTTTTTGTTTGCAATGTCGGCATAGCTTTTTTCTGTCAACACTGGTTTTATAATAACATCGTATTGTTTCATTTTGTATATGCCTCCTCAATTGCTTTTACAGCATCTTTTGTCATAAGGACGTTTGTGCTTGCAACAACTTCATAAGTGTTTGCGAGTTTTGCGTCAACAACCAAAAGATTTTGAATGTTTGCACTTGCTCTAAGAAGATCTGCATTGTCACCACTTACAACCAAGAGTGTTGGTTTTGTGTATTTGAATGCATCAAGTAATGCTTGTGCATATTTTGTTTTTGGTGCTTCAAGTTCAACCTTGTCCAAAACAACCAATTCGTTTTGTGCAAGTTTTTGACTAAGTGCACTTTTGAAAGCAATTTTCTTTGCTTTTGCGTTTACTTTGAGACTGTAATCTCTTGGCTTTGGTGCAAATACTACACCACCACCTGTAAATTGTGGAGCTTTTGTGTCTCCGTGACGAGCTCTACCTGTATGTTTTTGTGCCCATGGCTTTTTGTGATGTCCTCTAACTTCACTTCTTGTCAAGGTGCTTTTGTTGCCTTGGCGTTGATTTGCGAGATATGCAACTACAACATCGTGAATAAGTGCTTCTTTATATTCAACACCAAACACTTCGTCTTTTAAAGTCATTGTCCCACTAGCTTCTGCGTTTTGATTATAAACTTTAACTTTTGGCATAATTTATTACTCCTTTATCTTACGCTTTAACTGCACTCTTGATTTTAAGAATGGCGCCCTTTGGACCAGGAACTGCACCCTTAATAAGAATGATATTTCTATTAGCATCGACTCTAACAACTTCAAGGTTTTGAATGGTTACATTCTCGTTTCCATAGTGACCTGGGCTTTTCATACCCTTAAGTACTCTTGAAACTGATGAGTTAGCACCATTACTACCTGGAGCTCTGTGTACAAGTGAAACACCGTGTGTCATTCTGTGGCGTTGTGAATTCCATCTTTGAATTACGCCAGTGAAACCTCTACCACGAGTTCTTCCACTTACATCAACTTTTTCACCTTCGGCAAAGATGTCACATTTAACTTCGCTGCCTACTGGGAAATTTTCGTAGCTATCCATCTTAAGTTCTGCTACATACTTCTTTGCATCAACCTTAGCTTTTTTAAATTCACCAAGTTCTGCTTTTGTTTTCAAATTTTCTCTTGTGTCTTGGAATGCAACCTTAATTGCCTCATAGCCATCTTTCTCTGTTGTTTTGTGTTGAAGAACGCTGCATGGTCCAGCTTCTACAACTGTTACAGGAACGATAAGACCATTTGGAGCAAAAATTTGTGTCATTCCCAATTTTTTTCCAATAATCTCTTTCATTTTTTAGACTCTCCTAATTCTTATAGTTTAATGTTAATATCAACACCAGCTGGAAGGTCTAACTTCATGAGACCATCAACGGCTTTTGCACTTGGTGATATGATATCAATAACTCTTTTGTGAGTTCTGATTTCAAATTGTTCACGGCTATCTTTATACTTGTGTGGTGAACGAATAACTGTAACTACTTCTTTTTGAGTAGGAAGTGGAATTGGACCACTAATCTTACAGCCAAGCTTTGCTGCTGCACTTACGATGCGGTTTGCAGCTTCATCAATCAAGCTATGATCGAAAGCTTTCAATTTGATTCTGATTTTTTGTGTTGCCATCTGTATCCTCCATTATTTTATAAGCAAGTTTTAGTTTCTTACACCGTCCCGTGTGTTTCCTGCTGTGGACCTTAAAAAAAGTGGGGACAAATGTGGTCTTGCTTATTCGCCCAAATTATTTTGGACTTGTCAACAAAAGTTTTCTTATGGTCTAATGACGCCACAAGTAACCTTTTGCATCAACCCATGTATCCACAGTTCTTTGATATTATACAACAACGCTTTTTCTGTGTCAACCCTTTTTTTATATTTTTTTAATGAATTTTAATGAGTATATATATTTATAATAATAAATAAAAAAAGGAAGTTTGGGACCTCCTTTAAATATCATATAATTAGTCTATTTCGTTGAGTTTTTCAAGCAAAAGGTTTAAATCACAATCGTGCACCTCCGCAGCTTCTTCAAGTGTTTCCATTTGGCTGATTGGGCAAGAAAAACAATGCATGCCAAAACCAAGCAGAATTTGTGGTGCTTGATTTCTGTATGCTAAAACTTCACTTAAAGTCATATCTTTTGTTATTTGTATTTTATTCATAATAAATCCTTTATTTTGTTTAAATTTTATTCTTGCAGGCAAAACAAATCTCGCTGTCCTTTGCGTTAAGTGCTCCACAAACAGAACACTTTTTGTATTCAAACACCTTTTGCACAACTGGCTTTTCCTTATCAGGCTCTGGCTGTTTTGCCACAATCTCGCCATCTACAAAACTAACATCTGACATCACATTGTTGTTTGAAATGTTTTGGCTGACTTGATCACTGCTTTCTGTTTGAATATTGCCAGCATCTGAATAATCAATACCTTGACTGTTTGTAACATAAAACTTACTTTGCATATCTTGCTCTATCTTTTCGGCTTGACCTTTATAAACATTGTTCATATCGTTAGCAAAATCGCTTTGTTGTGCTTTTTGAACATGATTATCCATAATAAGCATTTCACCTGTGTATTGTGGAATTTCTTCCTTTTCAAGTTTTTCTTGACCAATTGAAATTCTTTTATAAATTCGTTTTGGAAATTTAACTTTTGTAATGTTTAAACCAGAAAGTTTAATTCCACAATCAGCAATATCTTTGTTGATATAATCTAAAAGCCCGTCAAAACAAGATGGGTCCATTTTGTAAAGCATTTCAACAGTTGGCTGTTTTTTCTCTAGTCTTTTTGAAACAAGGCGGCAAACCCAGTCTGTGAGTTCTGCCTTTGCAACACTATCTTTCACTACACCATATTGCGTGAAAAGTGCTTCCAAAAAGTCAATTGGACTGGTGACCTGAAAACCATAGTTTCCATCAATAAAAACATTAAGATTTTTGTAAATTTTATTTTTTATGTGAACAATACAATTGTTAAAATCGAAGTTTGTAAAGGTCTTCAAGTTTACAAAATACACATCAACTTTAAACTTTTTTGGAAGATCCCCTTTCTTGTTTGGCTTTGCAAGTTTTTGATATCTTGAAAGAAGTGGCATTGTTGGAATGTCTAGTCTATATCTACCTTCCGCAAAAGTGTCCATAATCTTATTTTTATAAACAAGCACTGCCAAAAAATTTGGCCTTACGTCTATGCTGGTGCCAAACTTTATTTTTGCATTATCTCTTACCAATGCAACAAGTTGCTTTTCGTTTACTTCTGCAAGTGAAATACCTTTTTTGAAAAGGTTTTTGAACCAAGAAAATATTCCCATATCGTTATTATATCACATAATTTTTAGAGTATCAATAATAAATCAGAACATAACAAAAAGATTTTAGAAAATATAAACAAAATATAATATAGTTAAAAACAAAGACATATAAATATAAAAACGGAGGTCTTGTGGAAAAACTATCTGAACTTTTAGGCAAACCAGTGATAAATATTTTTGAGGCACAAATCGAAGGCTATGTAAAAAACATCTTGCTTGATGACAAATTTCAAAAAGCACTATGGCTTGAAATTTTTGATGACGAAAATCAAGAAGAAAAACTTGTTGATGTAAAAAGCATATACTCTTTTAACAAAGATGCAATTATGTTGAAAAATAGTGAACATATCATTTTAGCTAATACCATAATTCAAAAACAGTTTAGTCTGGTCGGCTACAAAGTTTATTCTCAAACCGGAAAGTTTATTGACAAAGTTTTTGACATTGAATTTGACAACAGATTACATGTGAAAAACATCTTACTAAAAACTCAAAATATTTTGGATAAAAAATTAATTTTATCAATTGGTAAAAATATTATAATTCAAAAAGAAAATAAAACTACAAAACTATCGACTTTTGCACCAAACAAAGTAAAAACAAACAGCGCAACAAACAATTTGGTTGAAATTATGGAAACAGAGCCCAAACAAATTGTTGTGCCAAAAAAAGTTTTGACAACCAGTTTTGACTTTTTGATTGGCAGAAAAGTTGGTCAAAATTTGTATGCCGAAAATGGTCAACTTATTGCAAAAAAACAAAGCAAAATCACTAGCCACATTATTGATGCCGCAAGTCAAAATGGCAAATTGAAAGAACTGACCACATATAGCCTAACATAGATATATCAAATATTAAAATTTATCTAATTTTTTGCACAAAAAAAATTCCTAGGAAGCTAGGAATGTTTGATTTTTTAGTTATCTTTATCAATATCATCAATTGCATTTTGAAGTTGTTGATTAAACATATCTAAATTAAATGTTATTGCATCTTGAACTGCCTTTTTATACTCTTTTTCTGGCTTTGATGCCTTTGGCTCTTTTTTTGCTGGAGTTTTTTTGGCTGGTGCTTTTTTCTTTGGCTCTGCCTTTTTTGGTGCAGCCTTTTTTGGTGCTGCTTTCTTTGCAGGTGCTTTCTTTGGTGCACTGCCACCTTTATTTCCGTTTCCGTTGCCAGATTTTTTCTTTGCAGGTGCTTTTTTTGCAGTTGTCTTTTTGGCTGGAGCCTTCTTTGTAGAAGATTTCTTTGCCGATGTCTTCTTCTTTGGTTTTTCTTTCTTTTCTGGCTCTTGAGCAGGTTCTTCAGCAGGAACTTCAGGCTCGCTTTCTGCCACCTTTTGAGTATCTTCAAGTTGCTTTGACAAGTCTTGATTATGTTTTTCAAGTTCTGCATTTTGTTCTGCAATAAGTTTATCAAGTTCGTCTAACTCGTCTTGCACATTTTCTGCAGGTTCTTCTTCCGGCTTTTCTTCTTCAACATTCTCTTCGACATGTTCTTCTGTTGGTTCTTCAACCTCTTGTGGTTGTTCTTCTTTGGCAGGAACTTCGACAGGTTCAGCAACAAGATTATCAAGTTCATCTAACTCATCTTGTGGTGCTTCTTGTTCTTCTGTCGGTTGTTCTTCCGTAACCTCTTCTTGTTCTTCTTTTAAGAAATCTTCCGGCTTACTTGCATTGCTGTTTTCCCATTGAAAATCATATACAGCCTTATGGAACTCAGGTTCAACATCTCCAGCAGGTTGATCTTCAACTTGCTCTTGTGTTTGCTCTTCTGCTGGTTTTTCTTCTGCAGGTTCTTCATTGAGTGCTGCAAAGATGTCAGCGTCTGTAAAGCCTAAATCCATTGGTTCACCAGAAGCATCAGGTTGTTCTGGCTCGGCAAGTGGTCTTTCTTCAAATTGTTCCGGCTCGGCACTTTCATATACTCTCTCTTCTGGTTCCAAATACTCACCAATTTCTGGTTTCTTGTATTCTTGCACCTTATCTTCAGGAACTGCACTCTTGTAGCCATAGCTATCTATATAATATGGTTCACCATCTTCGTTGTAGAAGAATTCTTGTCCATTCATATCAAAGAATCTGTTTACATAAACTTGTTTTTTCTTTTTAAGTTCTTTGATTTTTTGTTTTTGGTCTGCAATTATTCTGTCTTTCTTTTCAATTTCAAGATTTCTGCTTTCAAGTTGCTTCTTTGTATCAAAAATCTCTCTATCTTTTTGACTAGAAGTCTTTGTAAATTCGTTTTTGATTTGTTCTGCTTCTTTTACAAGTTCTGCATTTTCTGCGATTTGTTTTTCATACTCATCAATCTTTTCGCTCTTTTCATCGCAAACTGTTGATTTTTCAACAAACAATCTATCTTTTTCTTCAAGTGTTTGCTCTAGTTGTGTTTTTTCTGCAGTAAGTTTGTCTATTTCTTCTTTGATTTGAGCATCTGCTACGCCTTTGAGTTCTTCATATATCTTGTCAGCATAAAGCTTAAACTCAACAATAATTGTTGATTCAACTTGTTTTCTGATTTGTTCAAGTTCTTCTCTTTTTGCGGCGATTTGCTCGTCAAGCTTTTTTCTGTCGTCATCATATTTTTTGCTTTGCTCTGCAGATTCTTTTTCAAGTTGACGTTGCTTTTGAATTTCGTTTTCTCTTTGCTTTCTTAAATCGTTGCTCAAAACCATACTGGTTGTGGCGTCAAGTTTTTCTTTTAATCTATCAAGTGATTCTTGAATATCTCTCAACTTTCTTTGAGTTGTTTTATTCTTTTCATCATTTTGTCTTTCAAGAATATCTTTTTCACCTTGAATGCTTGCAATTTCTGCCTCTATTCTCTTTCTGTTTCCAGTAAAGAACTCGCACTGCTCCATTGACTTTTCCATAATAAGGCTTCCGTTGATGCCTAGTGATGAGAAGTCATAGTGCTCGTGTTGAACTTGACTTTCTTTTGCTTTGTTGATTTGTTCTTGCTCGTACAATGCTCTTTGTCTTAAATATTCTTGCAAAACAGGAATGCCAGAAGTGATTTCTTTTCTTGTAAACAAAATTTCATAATCTACATAGTCAGGAAGTGATGTGCATGCTCTGTCCATATATTTTTGATAGTCAGCAAAGTTGTAATAAAGTTCGCTGAGAGAAGAATTTCTTCTTGCTTTCAAAAACAATGTATATAAAGCACCAACAAGTCCAATTACACCAGAAATTAACAAACTAGACAAAACAGCTGAGAATGTAAACACAGCATTATTAGTTCTTACAAAATATGCACTGCTGAAGAGGAAAACCAAAATACTTATGCAAACAGTAAAAACTCTAACTGCAACAATTTGACTTGCATAGGCACTTGTTTTGAATGGTTTTTCGATGCAATTATGCTCTGTGAAAAACTCACTTGGCTTTTTGTCACGATTAACCATGTATTGTTGCCATTGAAGTCTCATTGGAGCAGGAATGTGCTTCATAAGTTTATTAAACTCAACCAAATTTTCATCAGTGATAAATGGATTAAGTTCAAGATATTTGTTTATTTTTTCAACAGCCTTTGCAGTTTTGATTTCTATTGAAAATTGTGTTACCAAAAAACTAACAACAATTGTTAATAGCATCAAAGAAAGGCCTGCAACAGCAAGTAAACTTAAACCAATAGATTCACTTACTTGGCCGAATAAATTTATTATAGAATCAAATACGTCTAATAACATAAATCTTCCCCTTTTGTTTCATTGGATTATTAATAGTATAAAATTTGTTTGGAGATTTGTCAAACATAATAATAGAATTATTATCAAATTGTTAAAAGTTTGTTCAAATAAAAACTATATATCATCTTTTTTGAGACTTTTTTTTGATAAAAATTCTCTATTGCTTTGGCATATATATTAAGTTGTGTACTATAGGTTTTCTTTAGATTTTCCGGACTTTTTGCCTTTGTTGTCTTGTAGTCTACAAGATATATTTCATCTTCTTTTATGATGATTAAATCTGCAACACCTTGAAGCAATATTTTATAATTTTGTTGAGAATTTACCAATTCATTTGCTGGTATATATGACAAAAATTGTTGTTCTTTTAAGACAATGTCTCGATTTGTTACAATCTCATTTATATTCTTAATGGCATCAATAATCTGTTTTTCATCTACAAGCATACACTCTTCTTTTGTAAGCATATTTTTGCTTTTTAAATCTTCAATTTGCTGTTTTATATTATTTTCATCATCGCAGAAATTTAGCAACTCCATATACTTATGATATGCCGTACCCACAGCAAGAAAATCTTCATCTTTTGACCTATCATCTTTTAAATAATAGAAATCTGATATATTATAATGATTCTCTTCTTCCATAATCTGAGTAACAGAATTCTTTTTTGATAAGTCACTGTGTGCAAATTTTTGATACAATATCTCACAAAATTTCGTTTTGTTTACTTTAACTTTATTTTCATATTCTTCGTTTATATTTTTTTGTTCGAATTCATATGTCGGAGTTTCTATCACAAGTTTAACTTTGCAACCACCAATATCTTTTAAAAGACACTTGCTATCTGTAAACTTTTTAATATCATTTTCATTAAAAGCACCAATAATCCACTTTAAATAAGAATCTGCTTTTTGAATTTTTGTTTGAGTATCCAACTCCTTTAAATCGTCAAGTTTAGCAGAACCAATTATTGTAAGATAATTTTTAGGTCTTGTAAGCGCAACATATAATAGACGTTTTTCTTCTTTCTTTTCTTCATTTTTAATTTTAAGTTTAAATGTTTTTTTAATGAGATTTTCATATGCTAAATGATTTTCTCTGTCAAAACTAGACATTGAAATACCCCAATCGTTATCCATTAAAATCTTTTCTCGGTCAATTTGCTTTCCAAAAGCCTTTCCGGTACCAATCAAAAATACTACAGGATACTCTAATCCCTTGCTGCCATGAATGGTTGTTATAGTAACTGCATTTTCGCCGTCTTTTATGCTTACATCATAACTTATATCTTTGCCAAAGTTTTCAACGTATTGAACATATTCACTTAGACTGTAATCCTTGATGCTTTGAATGTGTGACAAAAGAAGTTTTTTGTGACTTTCAAATTTTTCGCCATAGTTATTGATTGCAAAATATTCATCAAGCTTTTCATTTAAAACTATTGAACTTATTATTTCATCTATTTTTTGATGCATACAATTTGTTCTATATTGTTGAACCTTTTGAAAAAACATATTTAGTTTTTGTGAAATTTCGTCATCTACTTCCTTCAAATACTTTTCAACTGCATCATAATAGAATTTTTCATTTTTATACTTATATCTTATTTCTGCAAGTTGTTCAAAAGACAGCTTGCCAAAATTGCTTAAACTGCTAAAAAGTGCCATATCATTTTTATGATTATCAATCACCTTAAGAAATGATAATAGCATTTGCATATCGTAGCCATCAAAAAGCTGTTCTGTATATTGAACATTTACAGGAATACCACATTTTTTTAATATAT
>JAFYCH010000015.1 GCA_017539765.1 Clostridia bacterium | reverse complement strand
TTTACACGTTTTTTTATTATTTTTTTCTTTTTTTTAATTTAAAACATTGTTTTTAATTTACACTTCAGAGAACTGGCTATTATATAAATAATAATAAAATCCCTTATTTTTAAGCAGTTCTTTATGAGTGCCTTGCTCTATTACATTACCTTTATTCATAACCAAAATTCTGTCTGCATTTTCAATTGTAGAAAGTCTATGCGCAACAATAAATGTTGTTCTGCCAGACATAAGTGTATTGAATGCTTCTTGAATTTTGAGTTCTGTTCGGGTGTCGATGTTGCTTGTTGCTTCGTCCAAAATTAACATTGGAGGTCTTATAAGCATAACTCTTGCAATACACAAAAGTTGTTTTTGACCTTGTGAAATGTTTTGTCCGCCTTCACTTATCCAAGTGTTGTAACCATCTTTAAGTTTTGAAATAAATTCATCACAGCCAGCAAGTTTGGCAGCATTTTGTACTTCTTCTAAAGTTGCATTCTGTTTGCCATAAGCAATGTTGTCTTTGATTGTGCCAGAGAATATCCATGTCTCTTGCAAAACCATGCCATATTTGTTTCTTAAACTATCTCTTGTGATTTCTGTGATGTTGTTGTCATCAACCAAAATTGCTCCACTATTTACATCATAAAAACGCATAAGCAAATTGATGAGCGTCGTCTTTCCACAACCAGTTGGGCCAACAATGGCAATCCTTTGACCTTGTTTTACAGACAATGAGAAATCTGTAATAAGTTTTGTTTTGTTTGTATATGAGAAATCTATATTCTTTATATCTATTTTTCCATCAATACTAGCAAGCACTTTGTTTTGCTTATCACTTGGTTCATCTTGAGAATCTAATATATAAAATATTCTGTCTGTTGATGCAACTGCTGCCTGAAGTTCACTGACTTCACTTGAAAGCAAATTAAATGGTTGACCAAAACTGTTTGCATAACTCAAAAAGCTTGCAATAAGTCCAATTGTAAGAGCACCGCTGTTTTTAAGCACCAAAAGCGAACCAACAAATGCAACAACTATGTAAACCAAACTATTAATGAGTCTTGTGGTTGGATTTGATAAATTTGAGAAGAAATTTGCTTTTTCACTGACATTGTAGTATTTTTGATTGATTTTTTCAAAATTTTGCAAAGCCTTTTCTTCATAATTGAATGCAGAAACAAGTCTGTCTGCAGAAATATATTCTTCCAAAAAACCGTTAAGTTCGCCTTCTGTCCTTGCCTGTTCAACAAAGAGTTTGTATGATTTTTTTGCAATGTAAGCACAAATGAGCAAACTTATTGGAGACAGCAATGTAACCACCGTCGCAAGTGGCACATTAAGAACAAACATAAACACAAGCGTGCCAACAATGGTGACAAAACCATTTGTAATGCTTGTGAAACCTTCAAGATAACCATCAGTAAGCAAATCGACATCGTTAATCATTCTTGAAAGCAAATCTCCATGCTGATTTGAATCGATAAATTTTAAAGGGACTGTGTTAAATTTTTTAAAGATTAGTTCTCGCATTTTACAACTTGATTTAAAACAATACACATTGCTGAAATAATTTGCAATAAAACTAAAAATTGAACTAAGCCAAACAAGAACTATGATAAGCAATATATTTTGTCCCAAAACTTCAAAATTGACATTTCCAGCGGACACAACCGCATCAATTGCCCTGCCGATAAAAACTGGAATAAGTAGATCAAAAAGCGTACTTGTAAACACGCCAAAAAGCGACAGGTATAAATAGCCATGAAAAGGCTTTCCAAAAGCAATAACTTTTTTGGTTTGCAAAAACATCTGTTTAAGTTTAAACTTTCTTCTGCCCTTTGCAATTGCCGCAACTTTTGAGCCACTTGGACTTTCTTCCACAGAAAATGAGTTTTTTTGCTCTTTTTTGTCCATTTTTTTCTCTCCTTTTTTAAATATTTTTACTATTTGTTTTGACTATCATATATTTCTTTATATACATTGCATGTTGCAAGAAGTTCTTCATGAGTACCAATTCCAACAACATTTCCAGCATCTAGCACAACAATTTTGTCTGCTTGTTTTATGGAATTTGTACGTTGAGAAACATATATTTTTGTTGTGTCCTTAAGC
>JAFYCH010000108.1 GCA_017539765.1 Clostridia bacterium | reverse complement strand
CGGAGTATGGCTTAAATTATAGTTCTGCACTTCAATTTAAAAGAGAAGAATATAATTTAGAAGAAGGTTTAAAGAAAGCAAACGATACAAAGCATTCAATTGACCGTCTTGGCTATGTAAACGTAAATGCAATTGAAGATAGTAAAATTTATCAAGAGAGATTTGATAGTTACACAGTTCAGATTGCAGACCTTACAAAGGCTGAAAATGACCTTACAAAGATTATTGCAGACCTTGCCAATGAAATGCTTACTCGTTTCCAATCAAGTTTCGATACAATCAATATGAACTTTGGAAGGGTATTCAAAGAACTCTTTGGTGGTGGAAATGCACGCCTTGAACTTATTCCAAGTGAAACTGGCAACGAACTTGATGCAGGTGTTGACATCAAAGTTGAGCCACCAGGCAAAAAACTTCAAAGCATCACATTGCTTTCTGGTGGAGAAAAGGCACTTACAGCCATTGCAATTTTGTTTGCGATATTAAAACTAAGACCAATGCCATTTGTACTTTTGGACGAAATCGAAGCGGCACTTGATGATGCCAATGTTGGAAGATTTGCAAAATATCTTCAAAAGTTCTCAAATGATACACAGTTTATTGTTATCACACACAGAAAGCCAACAATGGAACTTGCCGATAACCTTTACGGTGTAACCATGCCAGAAAAAGGTATCAGTAAGGTCGTAAGCGTTAAACTTTCTGAAGCAATTGCAGTTGACAATCAAGCTAGCGTATCTGCATAAAGAATATAAAAATCAGTAAATAATACTAAAATTCAACAAAAACAGGAGATTATATGGGATTTTTTAAGAATTTGTTTAATGGACTAAAAAAGACAAAGGAAACTCTTTCGAAAAAACTTAGTATGATTTTTGGAAGGGGTGAACTTACTGATGACTTTTTTGACGACCTAGAAGCAATTTTGATTGGCTCTGATATGGGAGTTCAAACAACAGAAGAAATTATTGATGACGTCAGAGCAAAATGTAAAAAGTCACATATAAAAACTCAGAACGAATTTACAGAAATTTTAAAACAATCAATTTTGGATATTTTGGAAAGTGGTGTAAAAGCCGAAGAAGAATATCCAATGGCAGTTCTTGTTATTGGTGTAAATGGTGTTGGCAAAACGACAAGCATAGGCAAAATGGCAAACTATTACAAACAGCAAAAAAAAGAAGTTATGCTTGTTGCTGGTGACACTTTCCGTGCTGCTGCAACCAATCAACTTGTGGAGTGGGCTAACAGAGCAAAAGTTAAAATTGTAAAGCAAAATGAAGGCACTGACAGCGCAAGTGTTGTGTTTGACGGGCTCACAAGTGCAAAAGCAAAAAATATGGACGTTGTTTTGATTGATACGGCGGGCAGATTGCATGTGAAAGAAAACCTTATGGAAGAGCTTAAAAAGATTGATAGGGTTGTGGATAAAACTTGGGCAGAAGTTAACTATAAAAAATATATTGTTTTAGATGCAACAACAGGTCAAAACGCTATTTCGCAAGTTAAATATTTCAATGAAGCAGTAGGAATTGATGGCATTATTTTAACAAAACTTGATGGCACAGCAAAGGGCGGAGTTGTTATTCCAATTATCAACGAGCTTCATGTTCCGGTTGTGTTTATTGGAGTGGGTGAAGGCATAGATGATCTTAGACCATTTGATGCAAAAGAATTTGTTGATGCAATAATTTAAAATAAAAAATAAAAGTCACAAAAACATTTTATTGTGGCTTTTTTATTGTATATTTTTTATTCATGTTTATGCATAAATAATTTATAAATATTAAAAATATTGAATAATTATAATACTAGTTTATATTTATGAATAAAAATAAACTATTTTATTATAAATATACATAATGTTTAATAAAAATAAATTTATTGACAACTTGTTTTTTATTATATTTTTTTAAAAAAAATTGTTGACAAGTGTACTGCAATAGTATATAATGGTGTTGTAAAGCAAAAATGCTTTACTTTGCGTATGATTTTAGATAAAAGTGTTAGATTATGTTTGCTCAATGATTTTTATGGAGCATTGCTTACAGAGAATCAACAAAGTGTGCTAGATAGTTACTTAAACTATAATATGCCACTTGTAGAAATTTCTGCTGCAGTTGGTATAACTCGTCAAGCAGTTTTGGACACTATCAAAAAGGCTACAAAAAAGCTTGAAGAGTATGAGAGCAAACTTGGAATGCTTAAAAAGTATTTAGCACAAAAAAAATTACTTGAGAATTCTGCAAATGATGAGTTGGCAAAAAAAATATTAAATGTTTGGAGGCAAGAATAATATGGGTTTATTTTCTAGTTTAAGTGAAAAGATAACAAACATTTTTTCAAAACTCACAAGACGTGGAAAGCTTACTGAAAGCGACATAAAAGAAGCGATGAGGGAAGTTAGAGTTGCACTTCTTGAAGCCGACGTAAATTATTTGGTTGTAAAACAACTTATAAGTTCAATTACAGAAAAAGCAGTTGGTGAAAAAGTACTCAAATCTCTTACACCAGGTCAACAAGTTATCAAAATTGTCAATGAAGAACTCACCGCAATTATGGGCGGAACAAATGCAAAACTTAATGTTGCAAGCAATCCGCCAACAATAATTCTTATGTGTGGACTCCAAGGCGCTGGAAAAACCACAATGTGTGGCAAACTTGGTTTAAACTTAAGAAAGCAAGGCAAAAAACCACTTTTGGTTGCTTGTGATATTTATAGGCCAGCGGCAATTGAACAACTTCAAGTTGTTGCAAAATCAATCAATTTGCCTGTTTTTGAAAAGGGAACACAAGATCCAGTCAAAACAAGCAAACAAGCAATTGAATATGCAAAACAATATGGCTATGACACTGTAATAATCGATACAGCAGGACGTCTTCAGATTGATGAAACTTTGATGAACGAACTAAAAAACATCAAAGCAGCAGTTGGTCCGACAGAAATTTTGCTTACTGTTGACAGCATGACAGGTCAAGAAGCAGTAAATGTTAGTGAAGAATTTAACAATCAACTTGACATAACTGGTGTAATTCTTACAAAACTTGATGGTGACACACGTGGTGGAGCAGCACTTTCAATCAGTCAGGTTGTCAAAAAGCCAATCAAATTCTGTGGAATTGGTGAAAAGATGAGTGATCTTGAACCATTTTATCCAGATAGAATGGCAAGCAGAATACTTGGCATGGGCGATGTTTTGACACTTATTGAAAAAGCAGAGCAAGCAGTCAGCCAAGAAGAAGCCGAAAAACTTGAAAAGAAATTTAGAGAAAACTCTTTTACATTTGACGATTACTTATCTCAACTTGAAAACCTTAAAAAAATGGGTGGTATTCAAAACATTCTTGGTATGCTTCCTGGCATGGGTGCACTTAAAAATGTACAAGTTGATGAAAAGCAACTTCAAAAAAATAAGGCAATCATACAAAGTATGACACCAAAAGAAAGAAATAACCCAGAGATAATAAAATCATCAAATAGGCAAAGAATCGCAAAAGGAAGTGGCACCACAATTCAAGATGTCAACCAACTTATAAAGCAATTTGAACAAACAAAAGAACTTATGAAACAGATGAAAAGCAAAAAAGGTTTTGGTAAAATGCCTTTTAACATCGGATAAAACTTATTTTGATAAATCTTTCTCAAAAGAGAAAATTTATATATAAAAAAATTATGGAGGATAAAATTTATGGCAGTTGTTATGAGAATGACAAGAACAGGCGCAAAAAAGGCCCCAAGTTACAGGGTTGTAGTTGCAGACCAAAGAAGAGCAAGAGATGGAAAGTTTATTGAAATTATCGGAACTTACGAACCACTCAAAGCAGAAAATCAAGTAAATCTTGACACAGAAAAAGCAAAAGCATGGCTTAAAAATGGTGCAATTCCATCAGATACAGTAAGAGACCTTCTTGTTAAATGCGGTGTTCTCGAAAAAAAGAACTAAAAAGGTGATTTAATATGGAAGAAATAGTAAAATATATTGTAGACAAACTTGTTGAGAATCACGATGCAGTGCAAATTGAAAGTGCAGAAAAAGGCGACGACGTCACAATTACTGTATATGTTGCAAAACAAGATATGGGCAAAGTCATTGGAAGAAATGGAAAGATTGCTCAATCAATTCGTGCAATAATCAAAACAGCATCAAATGGTCTCAAAAAAAGATATTTTGTAAAGTTTGAAGAAAGAGCAGAATAATTCTGCTTTTTTTGTTTTCAATATATTTTAAATATGCTAAAATATGTTTGTTATGAAAAATGAAAATGATAAAAAAATTGGAAAAATAGTAAATTATTTTGGGCTGAAAGGTGAACTAAAGATTTTGCCAAACACTGCAAATGATTTTGAAAATTTAGACAAGTTTTATATTTCTGGTTTTAATGAAGAGTTTAATGCAGAAAAAGTAACCATAAAAGATAACAGATTTATAAAACTTAAAATCAAAGGCTTTGATGACATAAACGACATAGAAAAATTTAAAGGCAGAGATATTATTATTGCATCAGAAAAAGAAAAGCAACTAGGTGCTGATGAGTATTTGACGGCAGACTTGATTGGTTGCAATTTGATATATAAAAACAAAGTTATTGGCACGCTGACAGATGTCGAAAACTTTGGCGCAAGTGACATTTTTGTTTTCTTAGAAAACAATGAGGAAAAAAGAGTGCCTTTTGTTGGCGACTTTATTGACAAAATTGACATAAAAAACAAAAAGATTTTTGTGACAGAAAATTTTTATAATGGAGTAATTTAAGGCTATG
>JAFYCH010000107.1 GCA_017539765.1 Clostridia bacterium | reverse complement strand
CTTACAGATAGTGACTTATTTAAAGATTTACAAAAGTATCTTGGAGATGATGATTGTTATTTCTTTGATGCGGTTGCTCCAATAGTAGACAAAAATAGTTTAGACAAAAATTGCTACTTTGTAGCAAACAGATACGACAAAGGCGAAACCGATGGAGATTATATCAATTGTCCACTAACAAAAGATGAGTATGATACATTTTACAAAGAACTTATCAATGCAAAGTGTGTAGAACTTAAGGATTTTGAGAATGATAAAGTTTTTGAAAGTTGTATGCCAATTGAAATAAATGCAAAAAGGGGATACAAAACACTTCTTTTTGGAATACTTAAGCCAAAGGGACTTGTTGACCCAAACACGAACAAAATGCCTTATGCTGTTTTGCAACTTAGAAAGGAAAGTAACTATAACGATTTATACAATCTTGTTGGTTGTCAGACAAATCTATTATTTGGAGAACAGAAAAGAGTATTTAGTTTGATACCTGCCTTAAAAAACGCAGATTATGTAAGATATGGTGTTATGCATAGAAACTCTTATATAAATGCTCCAAAGCACATAAACAAGTTTTATCAACTCAAGCAATATCCAAATATCTTTATTGCAGGGCAATTGAGTGGTGTTGAAGGATATGTTGAAAGCATTTCAAGTGGACTATATGCCTCACTTAATATGGCAAAATATTTGCAAGGAAAACAATTTGTAGAGTTTTCAAGAAATACTGCAATTGGTTCGCTTAGTCAATATATTGCGGCGGCAAATGAAAAAAACTTTCAGCCAATGAACTCAAATTGGGGTATAATCAATAATGATGGCAGCTTAAAAGAAGACAGAGCAAAAAAATCTATAAATGAAATAAAGGAGAAAATAAACGATGGAACAATTTAGGGGAACAACTATTATTGCTGTTAAAAGAGATGGCAGAACAGCTGTTGCTGGTGATGGTCAAGTTACAATGGGACAAAATGTTGTTATGAAAAACAATGCTGTAAAAGTTAGAAGAATTTATAACAACAAAGTTGTCATTGGTTTTGCTGGTGGAGTTGCTGATGCTTTTTCACTTTCTAACAGATTTGAAGATATGCTTAATAAGTTTAATGGCAATTTGATGAGAAGTGCGGTTGAGCTTGCACTTACTTTCAGAAATGATGAAGTTATGAGAAAACTCGAAGCACTTATGATTGTTGCAGATAAAGACAATTTGCTTATTATTTCTGGCAATGGAGAAGTTATTGAACCAGACAATGGCATTTGTGCAATTGGCAGTGGTGGCAACTATGCTATGGCAGCTGCTCAAGCACTTGCTGGCAATACAAATTTAAATGCAAGAGAAATAGCAGAAAAGTCAATTGAAATTGCTGCAAATATTTGCATATTTACAAATCACAACATAGTTGTGGAGGAGGTGTAATATGAATTTGACACCAAAACAAATTGTCACTGAACTTGACAAATATATTATCGGACAAGATGAGGCAAAAAAGGCAGTTGCCGTTGCACTTAGAAACAGATATAGAAGAAGCAAACTTTCTTCTGCGGAAAGAGAAGAAATAATGCCAAAAAACATTATTTTAAAAGGACCAACAGGTGTTGGAAAGACGGAAATTGCTAGACGTCTTGCAAAACTTGTAAATGCACCATTTGTAAAAATTGAAGCAACAAAGTTTACAGAGGTTGGTTATGTTGGCCGTGACTGCGAAAGCATGATTAGAGACCTTGTCGAAGTTGCTGTAAGAATGGTTAAAAATGAAAAGATAAACAATGTAAAGCAAAAAGTTGAAGACATTGTCAATGAAAAACTTTTCAAAATGGTTTATCCAAACAAAAAAATTGAAGGTGCAGACGAAGTTTT
>JAFYCH010000106.1 GCA_017539765.1 Clostridia bacterium | reverse complement strand
GCCTAAAATTAAAAATATAAAACATATTGAAGTTTTGGGAGAAGAAGCAGATAAAATTGCAATCAAACTTGATCAAAATGCAAAAGTATTTGACGAGGAAGTTTACAGTGCAATCAAAAAATATAAAAATCAATAAAAGGAGAACTTATGCCAAAAGAAGATTGTTTGGAAATTGAGGGTGTTGTCACCGATATGTTTAAAGATGACATCAAAATCAAATTGATAAATGGTCATACCATAACAGGTTATCTTGCTGGAAAACTTAGAATAAACAACATTAGGGTTATGATAGGCGACAAAGTACGCGTAGAAATGAGCCCTTATGATTTAACAAAAGGCAGAATAATTTGGCGTGATAAGAACTAAAGCCAAAAAGGAGATTTAATATGAAAGTTAGACCATCAGTAAAACCTATTTGCAATGCATGCAAGGTTATCAAAAGAAATGGTAAAATTTATGTTATTTGCAGCAAATACAAAAAACATAATCAAAGACAAGGTTAATTTTTAACCTGTGTTCATATACAAGAATATTTCTCTTGGAAACCAAGGAGATTGTTTCCACACTTTTATATATGAACATACAAAATCACACAATTTGAGGCGGCTGATAAGCAAATGTTTGTTTATTACTTGAATTGTTTTAAAAAATAAATTATAATAATAAAGTGCGTTTAACGCAAAATGGAGGAAAAATGGCTCGTATCGCAGGAGTAGATTTGCCAAGAGACAAAAGAATTGAGATTGGACTTACTTATGTTTATGGAATAGGTCTCAAGACATCTCAAAAAATTCTTAAGGCAACAGGCATCAATCCAGACACAAGAGTAAAAGATTTGTCTGACGAAGATGCAGCAAAAATAAGAGAATATATAGACAAAAATTCAATAGTAGTTGAAGGTGACCTTAAAAGAGATATAGCAATGAATATCAAAACATTGGGAGAAATCGGTTGCTACAGAGGTATTAGACACCGTAAAAACCTTCCATGCAGAGGTCAACATGATCGTTGCAATGCTCATACAGTAAAAGGTATCGCGCAAAAGCGTGCAAAAAATAGATAAGGAGTGAATTATGGCAACACAAAAAAGTACAAAGAAAAGAAAAGTTATTAGTCATAGTGACAAGGGTATTGTGCATGTTCAAGCAACAAAACACAACACAATCGTCACAATCACAGACGACGCTGGCAACGAAGTAAGCTGGTGCAGTGCTGGAAAACTTGGCTTTAAAGGTTCAAGAAAAGGCACACCATTTGTTGCAGGTCAAGCCGCAGAAGTAGCAGGAAAACTTGCAAAAGAACGCGGAATCAAATCAGTTGAAGTTCATGTTAAGGGACCAGGCAACGGCAGAGAAGCAGCTATCAGAGCACTTCAAACTGCAGAACTTGAAGTTACACTTATCAAAGATGTATCTCCAATTCCACACAACGGTTGCAGACCACCAAAGCATAGAAGAATATAAAGGAGAAAAATATAAATGGCAGTAAAAGACCCAATTTTGAAAAGATGCCGCTATTTAGGCATTAGTCCAATGGCTCTTGGCATTGATAAAAAATCCAACAGAAACCCAGGTGGCAACACAAAGAAAAGAGTTTCTGAATATGGAATACAACTTAAAGAAAAACAAAAAGTAAAATTTATTTACGGTGTAAGAGAAAAACAATTCCGTAAATATTATGACAAAGCTCAAAAATCAAGAAATGCAACTGGTGCAGAAATGCTTTCTCTTATTGAAAGACGTCTTGACAACGTTGTATATCGTCTTGGCTTTGGTGCAACAAGACCACAAGCTCGTCAATTTGTAAATCATGGTTTGATTACAGTTAACGGCAAGGTTGTAGATATTCCTTCATATCAAGTTGATGTGAACGATGTTGTTGCAATCAAAGACAGCAAAAAGGATTATGAAATTTTCAAATCTCTTAAAGAGGTGAAAGTTGTTTGTCCAAAGTGGCTTTCTGTTGATATGGCAAATCTTTGCGGCAAGGTTATTGCAAAACCACAAAGAGATGATATTGATGCAAATATCAACGAAACACTTATCGTAGAATTCTATTCTAAGTAATAAATAATTTCAAATTTTTTGGAGGTAAAAAATTTTATGATGGAAATTGAAAAACCAAAAATCACTTGTGAAGAAACTGACAATGGCAAATATGCAAAGTTTGTTGTTGAGCCACTTGAAAGGGGTTATGGTTTAACACTTGGTAATGCAATGAGAAGAACACTTCTTTCTGCTCTTCCAGGTGCTGCACCAATTGCAATTAGAATTGCAGGCATTCAACACGAATTTTCAACCATTAAAGGTGTCACAGAAGATGTTATTGATATTGTTTTGAATATCAAAAGTTTGGCTGTTAAAACAACAAGTTTAGACCCAAACTTCACAACTGTTCTCTATATCAAAAAATATACTGCTGGTGAAGTAAAAGCAAGTGACATTCAAGCAAATGCAGAAGTAGAAATACTTAATCCTGATTTGCATATTTGCACAATGGAAGACGCATCTTTTGAAATGGAAATTTTGATTGGTCGCGGCAGAGGATATGTTCCTGCTGACATCAACAAAACAAGAATTGAAGATGCTGGATACATTGCAGTTGATGCAATATACACACCAGTTAAAAAAGTTAACTATAATGTAGAAAATGCTCGTGTTGGTCAAAGTATGAATTATGACAAACTTACCATTTAAGTGGAAACCAATGGTACATTATCTGCAAGAGAAGTTACAAGTTTGTCTGCAAAAATCATTCAAGATCACACTGAATTATTTGTTGAACTTGTTGAAAGTATGCAAGGTCTCAATGTTCTCAAAACAAGAGAAGAAGATAAACAACAAAGAGTTCTTGAAATGAGTATTGAAGATATGGAACTTTCTGTAAGAAGTTTCAATTGCTTGAAAAGAGCAGGTATCAATACAGTTGAAGATTTGACAAAGAAATCAAAAGAAGATATGTTAAAAGTAAGAAATCTTGGACTTAAAT
>JAFYCH010000105.1 GCA_017539765.1 Clostridia bacterium | reverse complement strand
CTAAATATGTTGCATTGTCTGATGCTGTAGATGCACGATTTTGCTCATAATTTACATAGTTTTTGTAAGCTTTGTTTGGTTCACAATTTGGGCAATTGTTTGATATATAATTTTTATCATATTGCTTATTTATATCAATTTTTTCACTATTTTGTCCGCTTACATATTTTGCATTTTGTTGATTTGGCTTTGATACATTTTGAGTATTATATGTGCTTTTGTTTCCAACACTATACCACTTCGTACTTCTTACTTTTGAAGCATCTGTTGTGTTATATGTGCTGTCAGCAAGTGGCGATATACTGTCTATAACAATGTCGTCATAATTTAGTTCTTCAAGGGCAGTAATAACACTATCAAGCCTGTCAGTGCTTTTGTTAATTTTGCTTGCAACTGCTTTTTCTGTTGTAGTTTCACCGCAACCAACAAGACATATTGCAACAAATGCCACAACCACAAGGGTTAATATTCTTTTAAACTTCATAATTTCCTCCAATATACATTGATAGTTTGCACCAAAATTTCAAAAGTATTTATCAAACTTCTCAAAATGCAAACAAATGTGTATTTTTTGTAAAAATATGGAAATATTAGATTTATGAATAAAGAAGAAAGAAACAAAAAATATCTTGCCTATGTTTCAAGCAAATCTCCAAAGACAAGAGAGTGGCCAACGCTTTTTTATGCTTTTGTGATTGGTGGATTAATTTGTTGTTTTGGACAACTTGTCAATGACACACTTCAAATGTGGTTTCCTGCAATGACAGAAACAGAACTTGGTGCATGGACACTTATTGTGATTATTTTTATAACTTGTGTTTTGACTGGAATTGGTGTTTTTGATGATATTGCTCGTTTTGCAGGTGCAGGAACAATTATTCCCATAACTGGTTTTGCCAACAGCATTTGTTCAAGTGCAATAGAGTTTAGGCGAGAAGGAATCATCTTTGGAATGTGCGCAAAAATGTTTACAGTTGCAGGTCCAGTGATTGTGTGTGCAGTTGTGTCTAGCACGCTTGTAGGTATTGTATATTTGTTGATATAAAAAAATATTTTTTAATGGAGTAAAAATGAAGTCAAACAGATTGGGAAACAGCACAATAGTTTTTAAAAACAAACCCCGTATTGAAAGTTATTATTCAATGGTTGGTCAAAAGGAAGCAAAAGGACCATTTAAGAAATATTTTGACTATATTTTAAACGACGACCTCTGTGGAAAAAAATCTTTTGAACTTGCCGAAAGAGAAATTTTGGAAAGGACAATTATTGGTGCAATAGACAAAGGACATGTCGACTTTAACGAAATTGACTTTATAATAGGCGGAGATTTACTTAACCAAATAATTTCATCAAGTTTCAGTGCAAGACACTTTGAAAAGCCATTTATTGGCTTATATGGTGCTTGCAGCACTATGAGTGAAAGTTTGGCAATTGGAGCAGCACTTATTGATGGCGGATATGCAAACAAAACCATCTGCGCAACAGTCAGCCATTTTTCTACAGCCGAAAGACAATACCGAACACCGCTGGAACTCGGAAACCAACGACCACCTGTAAGCCAGTGGACAGTGACAGGTGCAGGTGCAACCATTTTGAGCAACTCTGCAAAAGGTAACTATGTTTCCATGGCGACTTTTGGCAAAGTAACTGACTATGGAGTGACTGATGCAAACAATATGGGTGCAGCTATGGCACCTGCTGCAAGTGAAACACTTGTTGAGCATTTTTTGGATACAAAAAGAAGGCCAGAAGACTATGACCTTATTGTCACAGGTGATCTTGGCAAACTTGGCAGTGAAATATTTAGAGATTTGATGGAGCATAGGGGCTACAAACTTGGCGGAAATTATAGTGACTGTGGTCAGATGATTTTTTCAAGAGACCAAAGAACTTTTCAAGGCGGCAGTGGAGCAGGTTGCAGTGCATCAATACTAAATTCTTATATCTTAAAACAAATGGACGCTGGAAAATTTAACAGAGTGCTGTTTATGGCAACGGGAGCACTGCTTAGCACACTGTCAACACAGCAAGGCGAAACAATACCTTGCATTGCACATGCAGTTGTTATTGAAAGAGAACAAGAGAAAAGTACGGAGAAAGTAAATAATACCCAAAAGAAACCTAAAATAAAAAGGAGTAGTAACTGATGCTTTTGACATATTTAAAAGTATTTTTGACTGGTGGAATAATCTGTTTGATTGGTCAAATTTTAATCACCAAAACAAAGATGACAAGTGCAAGAATATTGGTTTTGTTTATGTGCCTTGGTGTATTTTTGGAAGGCGTTGGAATTTATCAATATGTTGTCGATTTTGGAAAAGCAGGGGCAACCGTGCCAATAATTGGCTTTGGCAGAACACTCGCAAAAGGTGTAATTAAAGATGTTTCAACCAAAGGTTTTCTTGGAATATTCACTGGCGGACTTGCTGCAACTGCTGCCGGAATTGCTGCATCAGTCATATTTTCATTTTTTGTGGCACTTATCTTTCACAGCAAAACAAAACATAGTTAATTCAATAATAGCATCAAAAAAAGTAAGCAGATTGCTTACTTTTATTTTTTTATGTTATACATTACAATTACTTTTCCATTGTTTCTTCGCTATCTTCTTTTGTTTGTTCAGCTTCTTGATTTTGTGTTTTTTCTCGATCTTCTTTATATGATTTTTTAAGTGCAGCAGCTTTCATTCCATTATAGAATCTGCCAAATTTTTCAACCATATATTTATTATATTGTTTTG
>JAFYCH010000104.1 GCA_017539765.1 Clostridia bacterium | reverse complement strand
GGAATATTATGATTAAAATTTTAAAATACTTAAAAACAAAAGAATGGCTTTTTATTTTTTTGTGCACTGCACTTATCGTGTTTGAAGTTTGGCTTGAGCTCAAACTGCCAGAATATATGACCAAAATCACCAATGTCTTAACAACCAGTGGCAAGACAAGTGAAATTTTAAAAAATGGTGGCATAATGATTGCGTGCGCACTTGCAAGCGGAATTGTTGCAATTGCAGTTGGCTATTTTGCCGCAATGATTGGCTGCGGACTTGCACAGAGATTAAGAAGCAATGTCTATGGCCAAGTTGCAACTTTCTCCCCTACAGAGATGAACAAATTTTCTGTGCCAAGTTTGATAACAAGGTCAACAAACGATATTTCTCAAATTCAACAATCCTATTCAATGGGGCTGCAAGTGATTATCAAAGCACCTATAATGGCAATTTGGGCAATATGCAAAATATCAACAAAAAACTTTCAATGGTCACTTGCAACTGCAATTGCTGTTGGCATAATTTTGATTGGCGTTGTTGTAATCACTCTTGTTGTTTTGCCAAAGTTTAAAATTGTGCAAAAACAAACTGACGACCTAAACAAAATTACAACAGAAAACATGACTGGACTTAGAGTTATAAGAGCTTTTAATGCAGAAAACTATGTGGAAGAAAAATTTAACAAGCACAACTCAGCCCTTACAAAAACTCATTTGTTCACAAGCTATGGACTATCCTTCATTAACCCAATTATGTATATCGTTATGAACGGATTATCTCTTGCTATATATGTAATTGGTGCATATCTCATCAATGCCGCAATGGGGCCAGAGAAAATATTGCTGTTTGGAGACATGGCGAGCTTCTTTAGTTATGCAATGCAAATCATTGCAGCATTTATGATGATGGTTATTTTCTTTATGATTTTGCCAAGAGCACAAGTCAGCGCCAGAAGAATAACTGAAGTGCTTAATACAAAATCTAGCATAAAAGATGGCGAAGGTGCAACACCAAAAGAAATTGGAACAGTAAAGTTTGATGATGTAACATTTGGCTACCCTGACGCAAAAGAGCCAGTCATCAAAAACATTTCTTTTGAAGCAAAACAAGGTGAAATGGTCGCAATTATTGGTGCAACGGGTAGTGGAAAATCTACAATCATTCAACTTATACCAAGACTATATGATGCCACAAGTGGCAATGTTTATGTCGATGGTGAAAACGTAAAAAAATATAAGCTACACGACCTATACAGCAAAATTGGATATATATCTCAAAAATCAGTTTTGTTTTCTGGAACAATAAACTCAAATGTTTCAATGGGTGAAATCTATGACAAAAAAGCAGAATTGTCAAGTATAAAAGATGCAATAAAAAATGCGCAGAGTGCTGATTTTGTCGAAAATATGGAAAACACTTATGATGCAAACATTTTGCAAGGTGGAAGTAATCTTTCTGGCGGTCAAAAACAAAGACTTGCCATTGCAAGAGCGCTTGCAAGAAATCCTGAAATACTTATCTTTGACGACAGCTTCTCTGCCCTAGACTATCAAACTGACAAAAACTTAAGAACTACGCTAAAAGAGAACCTTAGCACAACAACTTGCATTATTGTTGCACAAAGAATTGGAACAATAAAAAACTGTGACAAAATTATTGTCATCGATGATGGAAAAATTGCTGGCACGGGAACTCATGAAGAGCTTCTTGAAAACTGCGATGTCTATAAAGAAATTGCTCTATCTCAACTTTCTAAGGAGGAACTTGGCTATGGCACAAAATAGAGCAAAAAAAATGCAAATAGGCAAAGCAAAAAACTTTAAAAAAGCAATCAAAAACTTATTTCAATTTAGCAAAAAATATTTACCAATTATCATAATTGCACTTACACTGTCTGTAATTGCTTCTGTTTTGGCAGTAATTGGTCCAAACAAGCTTAGAGACCTGACCAATGAAATACAATTGGGTATTATGGGCACAATCAACATGACAAACGTACTTAACATAATGTATGTTTTGATAGCAGTATATTTGACAAGCAGTACTTTTATGGCTGTTCAAAATTTAATTATGGCAAAAGTATCTCAAGGCGTATCAAAAAAAATGCGAACAGAGATTGACAAAAAAATAAACAGAGTCCCAATAAAATTTGTGGATAGTGTTGCACATGGAGATTTGCTTTCTAGTGTAACAAATGATGTTGATACAATATCTCAGGGATTAAACAGCAGCATCGGAACATTGGTGCATTCTTCCACCCTTCTTGTTGCCACACTTATTATGATGTTTGTCACAAACGCAATACTAGCAGCAACAACAATATTGTGTTCCTTGTTGGGATTTGTTCTCATTGCAATTATAATTGCAAAATCGCAAAAGCATTTTGTGGCACAACAGGCAGGACTTGCAAAAGTGAATGCACACATTGAAGAAATATATACGGGACATAGTATTGTTAAACTATACAACGCAACAAAAGAAGAAACACAAAAATTTGAAGCACTGAACACAAGCTTATTTAAGAGTGCATTTAAATCACAATTCTTGGGCGGACTAATGATGCCTATTATGAACTTTATTGGCAACTTTGGTTATGTTGCAGTTTGCGTTGTGGGTGCTGCACTTGTTTTAAACGGCAAGACAGATATTGGAACAATTTTTGCATTTATCATGTACGCAAGAATATTCTCTAACCAACTTACTCAGCTTTCTCAATCACTTGGATATATGCAATCTACTGCTGCTGCAAGTGAACGTGTGTTTGAACTTTTGGGACAAGAAGAAATGCAAGACGAAAGTCACAAGACAAAACAAATTGATACACAGTCTGTAAAAGGTAATGTAAAATTTGAAAATATATGCTTTGGTTATGACAAAGATAAACCTGTGATAAAAGATTTTTCAATTGAAATAAAGCCTGGTCAAAAAGTTGCCATCGTTGGCAAAACTGGTGCAGGCAAAACAACCATTGTAAATTTGCTTATGCGCTTTTATGAACTTGACAGCGGAAACATTTATATTGATGGCATAAACACAAAAGATATAACCCGAGAAAATATTCACGACTTGTTTGGAATGGTTTTGCAGGATACTTGGCTTTTTGATGGAACATTGAGAGAAAACCTTGTTTTTAACAAACAAAACATTACGGACGAAGAAATTATGAAGGTTTGTGATGTGTGTGGACTAAATCATTACATCAACAGTCTGCCAAACGGCCTTGACACAGTGCTTGACTCCAACCTAACCATATCTGCAGGACAAAAACAACTTCTCACAATTGCAAGAGCAATGATACAAAACAGCCCAATGATAATTTTGGACGAAGCAACCAGCAGTGTTGACACAAGGACGGAAATACTAATTCAAAAAGCAATGGACAATTTGTCCAAAGGCAGAACAAGTTTTGTGATTGCTCATAGACTGTCAACAATAAAAAATGCTGATGTGATTATTGTTATGCAAGATGGTCAAATTGTTGAATATGGAAACCACGATGCTTTGCTTGCAAAAAATGGAATATACCACAGTCTTTACAACAGTCAATTTGAAGAATAAATCATTTTCTTAAAGCAACAAAAAACTCTATTAAAAAATAGAGTTTTTT
>JAFYCH010000014.1 GCA_017539765.1 Clostridia bacterium | reverse complement strand
TTTCTTTCTTTACAATTTCTATGCATTCATCATATATTTGTTGAGATAACTTTTGTCTTGTAACATTTAGTTCAATTACCTTTTTTAAAGAGTTATTTAGTGTTTGCTCATCGTCAGAAATAAACAAATCAAGTGAAAAATAAGCGTTTCCCATTCTGCCCGTAGCGTTGAGTTTTGGTGCAAGTTTGAACGAAACTGCTTGGCTGTTTAAGTCTGGTATTTTGCACTCAGTGATAAGCATTTTTATTCCTTCTGGAAGCAAGTTTTGTTTTTTAAGACCAAGTTTTACTATTGCTCTGTTTTCGTCCACCAAAGGCACAATATCACTGATGGTAGCAATTGCACAAACTGGCAAATATTCGTCAAGACTATCTCTGCCAACAAAGGTTTCAATAACCTTCATCGCAACACCTGCTCCACACAAACCATCAAAGCCATATTGTTGGTTTGGAAGTTTTGGATCAACAACTATTGTGCTTGGCAAAATTTCTGGAATTTCATGATGGTCCGTAACAATTATGTCAACACCTTGACTTTTTATGTACTCCACTTCTTTTTCACAACTGATTCCACAATCAACTGTGATAATTAGTTGCGGATTATACTGCTCAATTATCTTTTTGCTGCAATCAATGCTAAGTCCATAACCGTCTTCGTATCTGTTTGGCAAAAAGTAGAAAAGATTTGATATTTTATCTTTCAAAAATTTATGCATTATTGTCACAGCACTTATGCCATCTACGTCATAATCTCCAAAAATAAGTACCCTTTCATTTTTGTCTATTGCCTTTTGAATTCGGTTGTGACAGTCACGCATACCAGACAGCAAAAATGGGTCCCTTAAATCTTGTAAACAAGGACTTGTAAATTTTATAAATTTTTGGTCAGTATCAATTCCTCTTTGCATAAGTAATTTTGCCATATTAAAAGACAAATTGTTTGCCTTAGCAAAGTTATTGATTTCACTGACACTATGCTGTGAAATAACTTCTTTGAAAATCATTTTTTTCCTTTTATAACTATGTTATAAACAAAAACTATAGCCCCAAAAATTTTGGAAACTATAGTTTAAGTTTATTCTGCTTCTGTTGCTTCGTTTTCTTCATTATCTAAGTTAACTGCTTTTACAACTTTTTGATTATCTACATTTGCGTCAACTTTTGCTCTTTTTACTCTCTTTATTTTTGTTGATAAGAAGCACCAAATTGGCAATGTAATTGTCACTGCGCTATAAATTAAAACAACCAACATAACAAAGAATAATCTAGCAAAACTAAATAAACTTGCGTTGAATGCAATTAAACTTAAAAACATCAAACCAACAACTATTAAACTATATACCAAAATCTGTTTTGCACTTTCTGCTATTGTGTTTTTGATAACTTGACTAAAATCTGCCTTTTTGAGATTTATGTCTTTAATTTTGTTTGTCATAATCAAACTATATACTGCTGTCAATGCAATAAGCAAAACATAACCAGCAATCAATGATTCCGTAACAGGTACTCTAATCAAACAGATAATAGCTGAAGAAAGCAACATATTGTGAGCAGTCACAAACAAAATTGTCATTGCCTTTACAAAATCATATCTTATTCCAACATATATAGTCAAAACTAAAAGTGATAAAATTGTTGTTAGTGATATACCCAAAATCATTCTTCCATGAGATATATTTACGCCATAATTAAAGCCAAAAACACAAAGAACAACAACTGCGGCAACAAGTAAAACTGCATTTGCAATCAAAAAGTAAATGGCATTTTTATAAAAGTCATATTTCTTATTTGAGTTCATCTACATGTGCCTCCCTTTTGAATCCATAATGTGTATTTTTGAATGAAATATATGTTAGCCACTTTGCAAAGAATTTTACGAGCACAAGTGCAACAAATGCATAGATAGCTAAGCCACACATAAATGCCATTGCAAATTGTTTTACAACATAAGTTCCAAAGAAATATCCCATAACTGTAGGAACAAGCAACAATACAAATATGTCAATAATCATTTTCCATGATTTTTGATAACCAAACTTTACACTTGCATTAAGTATTTTTCCAAGTTTGTATTCTTTGTGCATTTTTGCAAATATTGAATATACTGCAAGTGCACCAATTGCCATCGCAAGCAAACTTGCATAAAGTGCAGCACCAGTAAAGATGAATACATGCTCTGGAACCGCTTGAACAAGCAATATTTGAAGAAGCAATCCAATAAACATTGCAAAGCTGCCAATCAAACCCAATGTTTTAAACATAGCAATCAAAAGTACACTGATAAGAACAAACAAACCAATCACAAGTGCAAGCATAACAATTACATTTTTTTGTGCATCTTGTGCTGAATATGTTGTTGTGTCTATGTTATTAAACTCTAAATCAAATTTGCTTGACATAATTTGACTTGCATAATCTTTTGCTGTTTCCCAATTCTTTACAACAATTCCAACATAGTTTGGATTTGAATTTGATAAATCAATAGAAAATGGTGAATTGTTGCCAATGTAGAAATATCCTGTTCCGTCCAAAAGTGTTTGATACTTTGTTGAACCTTCACTTGTAAACTCAATTACAATCACATTTTGGCTGCCACTTTTTGTTGCATAAGCATTTGATACATCTTTTGAAGATACAACTGCTTCTGCTGTGTCGCTTTGCTCTTTTTTGATTGAGAAATTTACTTCTGCATTTATCATTTCTTCAATGCCAACTGGTGAATATTCATCAAATAGTTCAACAACAATATTGTTTCCATCTTGATAAACATTTGACTCATAGCCTTTATTATCAAGTAAGTATTCTATTCTTGTAGCATTGTTTGAAATGGCTTTTTGCAAATTTGAAGATTTTGTATTTTCTACAACTTTGTATGTTAATGCAGTGCCACCCCTATATTCAACACCAAAATTAATTGCTCTGGCAAAACCAACAAAGTCATAATCTTGAGAATTGCCTGCAAGGTGAAAACTGAACATAGTCAAAAATGCTAAAACTGCACAAAGACATGCTATTATAATAAATTTTGCTACTGTACGCTTCTTTTTCATTTTAGTCGTGTTCTCCTTAAAACTAAAAAGTATTATATAATATATAAAATATTAAGTCAAACAAATATAAATAAATGATTTACAACAAATTTGGTTTTATATCAATTTTTTTCATATTCACATTTTTTTAAGCATAAATTGTTTTGAAGGTGAAATATGGAAAAAACAAAAAAATTAAATACTACATTAATTTTTGGGACACTTAAAGGCAGTTTGATTGCAACCGCAGCATCACTTGTTGGCATATTATTTTTTGCATTTATTATAAAAATGTTTGGCATAACTGATGAGTATTTGAGACCAGTTAACCAAGTGATTAAAGGTGTTTCAATTCTGCTTGGTGTTTTTATTACACTAAAAAAACAAAAGCAAAATGGGCTTATTCTAGGACTCGCCATCGGTCTTTGCTATACTCTACTTGCTTTTGTTACTTTTTCTGCACTAAACGGAAGTTTTTGTGTAGACAAAACTCTTTTAAACGATGTCTTATTTGGCTCGATTATGGGTGCAATTTGCGGAATTATTGCAGTGAATATTAAAAGAAAAAAATAAAACAAAAAAATGCGAAAAAATCGCATTTTTTAAAATTTAATTTTAAACAATTATTCTTTATCTTCTTTTTTGGTCTTTTTTGCTCTTGGTTTTTTTGCTGGTTTTGGTTCTTCTGCCTTTTCTTCTTTTTCTGGTTCTTCTGCTGGTTTTTCTTCGTCTTTTTTATCAAAAACTTTTGTCAACTTTTCTTCAAGTTCTTCTTTGTTTAATTCTTGATCTGCAGCAGGTTCGTCCTTTACTTCTTCTTTATGGTCAAGACCCATAAGTGCTCTAATGTCAACATCTACTGTTGCTTTTTCGCCAAGTCTTAATGTAACAACTTTTCCGTCTGTTGTTTCAGTAATTTTTTCAACTGTGCCATAAAAACCACTGTATGTTTTTACTTTGTCGCCAACTTTGAGTGCGTTTACAAATTCATTTTCTGTTTGTTGGAATTTTCTATTTCTTAAAAAATAGTAAACCATCATAAGTGCAAAACCCACAACCAAAATTATAATTAAACCATATTGTTCAAAAAATGTTGCTAATAATAAATCCATAATAACTCCTTAACAATTACATTTTACCAAATTATGCTTAAATATCAAAACAATTTAATCACTTTTTTTTGTTTGAAATGTAATTTTTGACAACTTTTTGTCGTATCCTGTTTTTTTGTAGAATTCTTCTCTAAACTCAAGCAATCTGTCTTCTTTTATTGCCTGTCTGATGTCTGCCATAAGTTTTAAAAGATATGTTATGTTGTGAAGACTCAGCATTCTTCCACCCAAAATTTCGTTTACGTTAAGCAGATGTCTTAAGTATGCCTTTGTAAAATGTTTGCAAGCATAGCAATCACATTCTGGGTCAAGCGGAGAATAATCTTCTTTGTAGCAACCATTACGAACAACAACTTTTCCTGTGCTTGTGTATGCTGTGCCGTTTCGAGCAATTCTGGTTGGCAAAACACAGTCCATCATATCAACTCCACGAAGAACTGCTTCTATAATGCAATCTGGGCTTCCAACACCCATCAAATAATGTGGAACTTCCTTTGGAAGTTTGTCTTTCAAAAACTCAAGCATTTCATACATTTCTTCTTTTGGCTCTCCTACAGAAAGACCACCAATTGCAATGCCGTGTTTTACATAAGGCAAACTGAGTTCCAAACTTTTTTCTCTTAAGTCCTTATAAAAATTACCTTGAACAATTGGAAACAGTGCTTGCTCTTCGTTTTTGTGATATTCATAGCATCTTTTAAGCCATCTAGAAGTAAGTTCCATACTCTCTTTTGCTTTTTTGTGGTCTATGCCATAAGCCGAACACTCGTCAAATGCCATAATGATATCAGCACCCAAATCGTTTTGAATTTGAATTGCTTTTTCTGGCGAAATAAAATGTCTGCTTCCGTCAATGTTGCTTTGAAACTCAACACCCTGCTCGCTAATTTTTCTAAGCGCAGAAAGTGAGAAAACTTGAAAACCACCGCTGTCTGTAAGAATTGGTTTGTCCCAACCCATAAATTTGTGAAGACCACCAGCATCTTTAACAATCTTTTCACCTGGGCGCAAATATAAATGGTATGTGTTGGCGAGAATAATCTGTGAGCCAGCCCTTTCAACTTCTTCTGGAGAAAGTGCCTTGACTGTTGCTTGCGTGCCAACGGGCATAAAAATAGGTGTCTCAATATCTCCGTGTGGTGTATGAAAAATGCCAGTTCTTGCCCCACTGTTTTTGTCTATATGTGTCACTTCATAACTAAATTTTGCCATAAAAAAATCCTTTGTGAAAAAAGTATATCACAAAAGATTAAAAATTTAAAACAATATTTGATTTTTATTTATATTTTAAGCAATAATCTTTTAAACAATTAAGTTCCTTTTCAAATTCGTAGCGTGTGAAAACCGTTTCAGTTTTTTCAGTTTCTCCAATTGCGTGCAAAATGTACTTATCACCCACTTTTTTAAGTGCATTTACATAAAGTGGATTTTGCAAAAGAGCAACATATAATTCGTCAATCAAATTGTCATAAGCAACACTCATTCTGTCATATTGCCTTCCAAGGAAATACACTGTGTATTTTTCCTTCCAGTCATAATCTTGTGCACATTTTATATTATTGCTATCTAGTCCTGACATTTTAAAAATTAGTTTTTGACATTTTTTGTCTTTAAACTTTAATGCCTGAAAAAAGCCTTCTGCTGAAGCATATTTGTAGCCTTTGAAGTAAAATGAATATGGAAACAAATTTGATAATACTTTTGGAAGTGACCCATGAATTTTGTAGCCAACATTGACAAATGTTTCTGTTTCACCAATCCAATCTGCATCTTCATTTTCTTTTATGCAAATGCCATCACAAAACAAAGAGCCGTCTTTGCAGGCAATATCTTTTTGCTCAAAAATATAATTTTCTTTAAATTTTTTAAATCTTTTTAATTCTTTTTTGATTGCAAGTTCCTTAATAAAATTTTTCATAAATATCCTTTGTTTATGGCAATTATATCATAGATTAAGGAGTTTTCCAATTGTTAGACAACAAAAAAAGTAGATCTCTCTACTTTTTTGATTATTATAAACCTTTGTCTTCACTTTCAACTTGAACTTTTTCTTCAATATTTGTTTTAACCTTTTCCATGCATTCCTTGTTCTTTCTTGCCGAATCAAGTTCCCTTGCTGTTTTGTCATATTGTTTACTTATGTTCATTGCTTTTTCCATGTCAAATATGTGTTTTTTAATATCAAAGCAACCACAAATCGCATGCATATATTCCAATGCCATTTCATCATCGTATCTTCCATTTTCCAACTTTGGTGGCTGGAACCCTAAAGTTAATTTATTTCTATCAAATATTGTTTTCATTGAACTTAGACTGTCAACTTTTTCCTTATCAAGAACACCATCAACACCCTTTATTCTAAATTTATAACCACCTTTTGTGTGAATATAAAACTGCCAACAAGTATCAGTTGATGTTTCTGGCTTTGCATCCATGTCATTTGTCAAGTTTATTGAATGCTTTTTGTCAATATTAATTGTTGCATAATAGCCAAACCATCTATTATGATCTCTTGTAGAATCATGCTGCATATCTGTTGTTATTTCTATAGATTTTCCCATATCATTCCTCTCCTAATTATATTCTACCATAGCCACTGACAGTTGTCAATATCTAATTTAAATAATGATGTGTGCAAATTACAATTGATTTAAAGCAGCAAACAAGCATCGCCAAAACTGAAAAATCTATATTTTTCTTT
>JAFYCH010000103.1 GCA_017539765.1 Clostridia bacterium | reverse complement strand
CTTCAAATTCAACGCCAAATTTTTTGTGTAATATGCTTATAATTTTTTTGTAATTGTCTTTTTGTTTTGTTACTTCAACTTCGCAAACAAGCAAACCTGTTTTGCTTTCCAAATATTCATCAAATTCAAAAATATAGTCATTTTCTTTAATTTTCCAGCGTTTTTTTGATATTTTTCCTATATTTTTCATATATTTTTACATAATTTTAATTGATTTGCTAGTTTTTCATTAATTTCTTTTTCAAATTCAAAACGTTCTTTTTTACCTTTTGTTTTTGCATTTAAGATATATCTTGTATGGGTTTCATTATGTTCAATTCTAAGCCTTAAAGTGTCAATTTGCTCTTTTATTTGGTCCGGAACATTTAACAAATCGAGCAGATTTTTATAATGATTTTTGTTGTAATAATATTGTAGTATTTCTATATAATTGTTGTTATTTTCAAGTTGTTTAGGTTTTGACTTGAGTAAAAATTTATATTCAATTTCTTTCATAAATTCTCCTTATTTGCTTGTATTATACACCAAAATATGATATAATTCAAATAACAATTTTTTATAGGTGGTATAATTATGAATTATAGCGACATCGATTTAAATTTGGTCAAAACATTTTTGGCAGTATATGAGAATAAGAGCATTTTGCTAGCCAGCAAAAAGTTATTCATCTCTCAACCTGCAGTAACAAAAAGCATTCAAAAACTAGAAGAACTTTTGGGTGGAAAACTATTTATCAGAACAGCCAAAGGAGTTGTGCCTACAAAAGAGGGTGAGGAGTTTAACATTGCTTGTTACAACTCAATGACAATTTTGAATAATGGAATAAACAAATTTTCTGCACTTTCAAATTTGGAAGAAGGGAATTTGAACATTGGTTCAAGTTCAACCATCATCAGAAAAATTTTGCTTAAGTTTATCAAAAAGTTTAATGCAAAATATCCAAACATTGTTATTTCAATCACAGATGCAAACAGCGAAAAACTTGTTAAATATGTAAAAAACAATGCGGTAGATTTGGCAATTTTAAATTTGCCAATTCCAGAAGTTGAAAGTTTTTATGTTACACCAATTTTTGAAACGCATGACTGTTTTATTGCAAATCCTGATTACAAAAAAGATTTTGTTAAAAAATCGGAACTTAAAAATGAAAAAGTTATTGTTCAAAAAAGACCATCAAGCAACAGAGATTATTTTGAGCAGATGTGCGTAGAAAACAAAGTGACAATCAAACCATGCTTTGAAATTGGAAGTTTTGGACTTATTACA
Source organism: Clostridia bacterium (assembly GCA_017539765.1). Lineage (GTDB taxonomy): Bacteria > Bacillota > Clostridia > Christensenellales > UBA1242 > UBA9845. The sequence goes on along the minus strand of JAFYCH010000103.1, from coordinate 2,041 downwards.
GACTTTGTTGCAAACAATATGGGCATTGCTTATACAATAAAAGAGTTTGTGCAAGATGATATAGATATGGGCAGGGTAAAGGTGCTTGACACAGACTTTGTTTCAAGTCCAAGACAGATTGCTGCAATCACTTCACTTGTCACAGTAAACAGTTTTGCATGCGAAGTATTTATAAAAGAACTCAAAAATGAGTTTTTAAAAGAAGAAAAATAAAAAATATTTGACTTAACAAATAATATTTGTTATTATATTCAAGTTAACATTTAAAGAGGTATTATGGAAAACACACAAGATTTGTTTAGAGAAGAAGACATAAGAAAAGAAAAAATTAGACAACTTAAAGAGCAAGGAATCAATCCTTATGCAGATAAATTTGAAATTACTCACAGCATAAGTGAAGCGCTCAAACTTGAAGTTGGTGCAAAGGTTAAAGTTGCAGGCAGAGTGATGCTTAAAAGAGTTATGGGAAAATTTGCTTTTATAAAAATTGCAAATGTTTTTGACCGTATTCAAGTAAGTTTTAGTAGAAATGAACTTGATGAAGAAAAATACACATTTTTCAAAAAGCAACTTGACATTGGAGACTTTGTTGGCGTGGAAGGTGAATTATACTTAACTCAAACAGGAGAACTTACTGTAAGAACAGAAAAATTTGAACTCCTTTCAAAAGCACAAAAACCACTTCCAGAAAAGTTTCATGGACTTATTGATACAGAAGCAAAATATCGTCAAAGATACCTTGACCTTATTTCTAATGAAGAGACAAGAAGAGTTTTTGTTGGCAGAAGTAAACTTGTTGCATTTATAAGAGACTTTTTGCAAAGAAATGACTTTGTTGAAGTTGAAACTCCAATCATTCAAAGTGCAGTTTGTGGTGCAAATGCAAAACCATTTTTGACACATCACAACGCTCTTGATAAAGAGTGTAATTTGCGTATTGCTCCAGAAACATACTTAAAACAAGTAGTTTGTGGTGGTTTTCCAAGAGTGTTTGAAGTTGCAAAATGTTTCCGTAATGAAGGTATGGACCCAAGTCACTTGCAAGAGTTCACTCAAGTTGAGTGGTATGCTAGTTTCTGGAACTTTGAAGACAATATGAAATTTGTTACAAAATTCTTTAGAGAAATGACGACTCACATGTTAGGCAAGCCAGAAATTACAATTGGCGAACATACTTATGACCTTTCAAAAGAGTTCAACAAAGTTGATTATACAAAAGCACTCAGTGAAAAACTCGGTTTTGACATTTTGGCTTATGATGATGTAGAAGAACTTAAAGCAAAAGTTATTGAAACAAATCTTTTTGACAAAAAGGATATTCAAATATTAAAGACAAATGGTGGAGTTATTGACTTTGCTTACAAGCGTCTTGTTAGACCAACAATAATTGAACCAACATTCCTTTATAACTATCCAGCATGCATTGCACCACTTGCAAGACCAAGTGATGCTAATCCAAAAGTTTTGGAGATGTTCCAATTCTTAATCAACGGAGAAGAAATTTGCAAGGCATACAGCGAACTTGTTGACCCAGCAATCCAAAGAGCAAATCTTGAAGAACAAGCAAAGGCAAAGGCTGGTGGTGATGATGAGGCGATGGACGTTGATGAAGGCTTCCTTCTTTCTATGGAACACGGAATGCCACCAATCAGTGGACTTGGTATTGGAATAGACAGACTTATGGTTATGCTTTATGGTCAAGCATCAGTAAGAGATGTCGTACTTTTCCCAATAATGAAATAAAAATTAGGCACAACAATGTGCCTTTTTTTGTGCTTTTTTTAAATTTTATTCTATAAAATTTTAATAAGATATTAAAAATCTTTGCTTGTTTTGTAATAAATTGATAAAATTATATTGGAGAATATCGTGAAAACAAAAATAATAAATGCGTTGATAATAAAAGATTTTGACCAAGAACCATTTTTTGGTGAGATAGTAATAAGCGACAATAAAATAACTTTTGTTGGAGAAAATTCATCAGAAGAGTGTGACAAAGTGGTTGACGCAACTGGCAATATAATTATGCCGGGTTTTGTTG
>JAFYCH010000102.1 GCA_017539765.1 Clostridia bacterium | reverse complement strand
AGCAAAGATTTGCAGTATTCATCAGAAATTGAACTTTTTAACTTAACAAAAAGACATTCGGCAGGTCAAAAGATTAGTTATGCACAATTTGTTGCTTGCCTTTATACATTTTTAGAACTTGGAACAGTTAAATCTAAAAAAGATTCTAACTGGTCACTTTCTTTGAACGAAAGTCAAAAAACAAATTTAGAAAATAGCAGTTTTTATAACAAACTATACTTTTTATCAAGAATACTATGATATTCTTAGGAGATTGTTATGCAAAATTTCATGGACACAATAAAAAATCGTGTTGGTCACATTGAAGCAACACAGATAGAAAAATTTTTTAACAAAGTAAATGCTCTTTGTGATACAACCAAAAAACAAGAATTGTTTTTTGAAGGTCAAGAGAATACTTTGATTATTTTGCCATTAGAACTTGACTATGACATAATTTTTGCTGGTTTAATTTTGCCACTTATTAGAAATAACGAACTAAATGTTGATGAGTTTGCTGACTATTCAAGTTCAATAAATCTTGTCAATTCAGTTCTTACCATAGAAAAGATAAATCTTGTTTCTGATGACGAACTTTTAAGTTTTAGAAGCATGCTTGTTGCTATGGCAAAAGATATCAGAGTAATCATTTTGAAACTTGCCGATATCTTAAACAAATCTCGTCACATGAAAAATATGACAAGTGAAGAGCAATATATTCATCACAAACAGGTAAATGACTTATACATACCTCTTGCAAGTCGTTTGGGACTTTCTTATATAAAATCAGAACTTGCTGATTTGGATTTGTCATATTCAAGCCCAAATGAATACAGAAAACTTATGAAGTTTCTTGCAGAAGACAGCAAGGCAAGAGATAAGCAGATTAAAAAAGTTCAAGCAGAACTTAAAGAACTTTTATCTGAACTCGGCATAAATGGCGAAATTCAGGGTAGAATTAAGCACGTAAGTAGCATTTATAACAAAATTCATCAAAAAAACACCCCACTAAGTCAAATGTATGACCTCACAGCAGTCAGGGTGTTAGTTAATTCCGTAAACGAGTGTTACTCAGTGCTTGGTGCTGTTCATACAAAATATATGCCACTTGACGGCAGATTTAAGGACTATGTTGCTCGTCCAAAGGCAAATGGCTATCAAAGTTTGCATACAACAGTGCTTGTTGACCAAAAACCATTAGAAATTCAAATTAGAACTTTTGAAATGCACAACCATGCTGAATATGGTATTGCGGCACACTTTTTGTATAAAGAACACAAAAACAAAATTGACAGTTTGGACGGCAAACTTTTGTGGATAAGAAAGATTATTGAAAATCCAAATATCAATTCAAGCACTGACCTTATCAACGAACTCAAAACTGATGTTTATAGTGGACAAATATTTGTTCAAACACCACTTGGAAAGATTATTGAACTTCCAGAAGACAGCACACCAATTGATTTTGCTTATGCAATTCACTCAAATGTAGGAAATTCTTGCATCGGAGCAAGGGTAAATGGCAAAATGGTGCCAGTAAACAAACATTTGAACAATGCAGATGTGGTTGAAATTATCACAAGTGCCAATGCAAAAGGCCCTTCAAAAGATTGGCTCACATTTGTTAAGTCTGCGTCAGCAAAAACAAAGATAAATGCCTTTTTCAAAAAGTTTGACAGAGAAGATAACATCAGAAAAGGTAAAACAATGCTTGAACAATCTGCAAAAGTTAAAGAAGTTGACCTTAAAAAGTTGCTTGATGACAGATGGCTTCCTGACTTATTTGCCAAATATTCACTCAAAAATACTGAAGATATGTATGCAATGATTGGTGGTGGAGCACTTACAACAACACAGGTACTTAACAGACTTATCACATCTTATCAGCAATATGAGCAAGTGCAAAGTGAATATGTCTTTAGACCAGCCACAGTTGACAATAAGTCAGACAAAAGCAGCATTTCCGAACTCAAAAGTATGCTAATTAAGTATGCTCATTGTTGCAATCCAGTTCCTGGCGATGAAATTGTTGGTTTTGTTAGTCGTGGACGTGGCGTCACAATTCACAGAGCAGATTGCAAGTCAATAATAAACCTTGACGCTGACAGAATTATGAAACTTTCGTGGAATAATGAAAGTGAAGAAACAAATTTTGTTGCCAGCATAAAGTTGCTTGTAAAAAATGTAAGTGGAATACTTGCAAATGTAGCAAACAAAATTGCAGAGCAAAAAATCAATATTACATCAATCAGTTCACACAATACAAAAGACGATAAAACAATTATTGATGTTGATGTTGCCATAAAAAGCAAAGATGAACTTAACAATTTGATGAGCAAACTCAAAAATATT
>JAFYCH010000002.1 GCA_017539765.1 Clostridia bacterium | reverse complement strand
GGCGAAAACTATGAATGGACAGATATGTATGATGGCTTTGCAAAAACTGCAAGAGAAGAAGGTTTTGAACAAATTGCATATTTGTTTGAAGAAGTCGGCAAAATTGAAAAGGAACACGAAGCAAGATATTTGAAACTTCTTGAAAATATCGAAAACGGCATTGTGTTCTCTCGTGATGGTGACAGAATTTGGAAGTGCAGAAATTGTGGACACATTGTGGTTGGAAAATACGCACCAGAAGTTTGCCCTGTTTGCAATCACCCACAAAGCTATTTTGAAATTATGAGTGAAAACTACTAATATTAAAAAATAATAAGCACAAAAAAAGTGAGATTTGTTTCTCACTTTTTATTTTTTATAATGTTTCTTCTTCGGCTTCTTCGTTTGCAAGTTGAAAATTTGTTTCAACCAATTCAAAATCTTCTGGAACATTGCCAATATAAGCAATTCCGTCAGAAACTCTCAATTGCATACAGTTTTGATTTTGTCTTTTAAATGTATTAAGAAGAATTGCAGGTCTGCCTTCAAACCTTTCAAGATGATGATCTTCCACTCCAGTAATTTTTCCTGTGCCAAGAATTTCTTCACCTTCAAACTTTAAATCAGTGCCGTTTTCGTAAATAATTTTGTTTGTTTCTGGATCTTCAACTGACATAACAAAACATTCATTTAATTTTGCTTTTTCTTTAACGACAAAATCACAATAAAAATGTATTTTGCCAACTTTTAAGATAAAGAATCCAAGTGAAATTGAAATTTCATTTTTTAGGTCTGGATCAATAACACCAACATACTTAAATTTTTGAAAACCAGGACCGTCATGATTTGGTCTTACGGCATGAACAATAACTGCTTTGCCTTTGTAATTTTCTAAATCTCTTGCTTCTTCTGTATGAAAATTAATTTTTTGAAACATAATACACCTACATTTTTAATTTAGCACATTTACGAAGTAAAGTCAAGACTCAATTTTAATATTTGACTATATTTTTTTACTTTACGACAATATTAACAATTTTATTTGGAACAACAATCTCTTTCAAAATTTCTTTGCCGTCCAAATTTCTTTTTACTGTGTCATTATTCTTTACAACTTGCATAACTTCTTCGTTTGAAGCATCAAGTGGAACTTCTACCCTTGCCTTAAACTTTCCGTTTACAGAAACAGCAATTGTGACCATATCTTCAACAATCTTTGCCGGGTCAAACACTGGCCATGGCTCGTAAGCAATTGTGTTGTCGTGTCCAAGTAGTTGCCACATCTCTTCTGTGATAAATGGTACAATTGGGTTAAGAAGTTTTACAAAGCCTTCTGCCATATATTTTGGAAGCACATCTTCTTTGTAGCACGCATTTGTAAAAATCATCATTTGAGAAATTGCTGTGTTAAAGTTGAGTGACTGATAATCTTCTGTGACTTTTTTGATTGTTTGATGATAAATTTTCTCTAGGTTTGGATTATCTTGGTCCTTAACCTTTCCATCTTCTATAACAAGACGCCAAACTCTGTCAAGATATCTTCTTGCGCCTTCAACACCCTGTTCACTCCAAGGTTTGTCAGCTTCAAGTGGGCCCATAAACATTTCATAAAGTCTAAGTGTGTCGGCACCGTATTGTTTGACTACATCATTTGGATTGACACAAAACTCTGGATAACGTTTGCCCATCTTTATTCCATTTGCACCAAGCACCATGCCTTGATGAACAAGTTTTTGGAATGGTTCTTTGCAAGGAACATAACCTTTGTCATACAAATAGTTATTCCACATTCTTGAATAAAGCAAATGTCCAACTGCATGTTCTGGTCCGCCAACATAAAGGTCAACTGGCATCCAGTGGTCAAGCAATTTTTTGTCTGCTATTTCTTTGTCATTTTGTGGGTCAATATATATCAAAAAGTACCAAGAAGAATCAGCTGAACCTGGCATTGTTGAGGTCTCTCTTGTGGCTGGCTTGCCGTGATAAACTATATTTACCCAATCTGCTTTTCTTGAAAGCGCACTGCTTCCATTTTTTGCTGGGGAATAATCTTCTAGTTCTGGGAGTTCAAGTGGAAGGTCAGCATCATCAAGCACATCTGTAGAGCCGTCAGCATAATGTACAACTGGAATTGGAGCTCCCCAATAACGTTGTCTCGCAAAAATCCACTCTCTTATTTTGTAGTTATTCACTCTTTTTGCAATGCCTTGATTAACAAGTTTGTCTGTAATTTTTTCTTTTGCTTCTTCTACAACAAGACCGCTAAACTCTTCACTGTTGACAAGTTTGCAGTTTTTGCCCAAATAGTCATGTTTTTCAAACGCTTGCTTTGAAATATCTCCACCCTCAATAACTTCGACAATAGGAAGATTGTGAGCTTTGGCATATTCATAATCTCTTTGGTCATGAGCAGGAACTGCCATAACAGCACCTGTGCCATAATTTCCAAGCACAAAATCGCCAAGGAAAATTGGGACTTCTTTGTGACTGATTGGATTGATTGCTTTTATGCCCTTTACTTCAACACCAGTTTTGCCTTTGTTGAGTTCGGTTCTGTCCATGTTTGATTTGAAAGAAGTCTCTTTGATATATTCTTCTACTTCCTTTCTATTTTCTACTCTTGGAAGCAAATCTTGAATAATTTTGCCGTCTGGTGCAATAACAAAAAATGTTATGCCATAAACGGTCTCTATGCAAGTTGTGAAAATTGAGAATTTTCCACCACCAACAATTTCAACTTCAAGTTCAACACCTTCGGACTTACCTATCCAGTTACGTTGAATCTCTTTTGTAGATTCTGGCCAATCAATATGGTTTAAGCCATCAAGAAGTCTGTCAGCATATTTTGGAATGTCAATAATCCATTGTTTCATATTTTTTCTGACAACAGGATATCCACCACGCTCACTTTTACCATCAATTACTTCATCATTAGCAAGCACTGTGCCAAGTTCTTCGCACCAATTTACAGGAACTTCAACTTCTTTTGCAAGACCGTCCTTGTAAAGTTGCTTAAAAATCCATTGTTCCCATTTGTAGTATGAAGGATCGCAAGTTGCAATCTCTTTTTCCCAGTTATAAGAAAAACCTAAAAGTTTAAGTTGCTCTCTGAAAGTTTCAATGTTTTTGTATGTGAACTTTGCAGGATGATTGCCAGTAGAAATGGCATATTGTTCTGCAGGAAGTCCAAAAGCATCATATCCCATTGGGTGTAAAACATTAAAGCCTTGCATACGCTTCATACGGGCAACAATATCTGTTGCAGTATAGCCCTCTGCATGGCCTGCATGAAGACCTACACCAGATGGATATGGAAACATATCCAAGCAATAATATTTTGGTTTTGAAAAATCATATACGTCGCAAGCAAAAGTATTGTGCTTTTCCCAATACTCTCTCCACTTTTTTTCTATCTCATCTTTGTTATACATAAAATCTCCTGTGAATAGAACTATTATATAACAAAAATCACACGAAATCAATTTTTTTAGCAAAATAAAAATAGCCCGTTTGGGCTATTCAAATATTTATTATTTGTTTGTATCTTCCAAATTTTTTGATTGTTCGCTTTGGTCTTTTGCAAATTTGCTTGCTTGGTCTTTTTGGAACTTTGTTGTTTTTGCATCGAACTCTTCTGGTTGATTAAGTGTGATTTGTGGGAATGGAATGCTTACGTTGTTCTCGTCAAAAATGAGTTTGATTTCTCTGTTAAGTGCTCTTTGAACAACATAGTAGTTTGCTTCTTTTACAGTTGCAATGAAAAGCAAATCTACACTTGATTCTCCAAGTTTGTCAACGCCTTTGTAATATGGACCATCAACAATTTCTGGAATATTCTTTTTTATTCTTTCCAAATTATTTTTGATGATAAGTTCCACTCTTGGAATAGATTCTCTGTAGTCAATTGAAACAACACAAGTTGTGACAGAAAGTTCTTTTGACTGATTGATTATGCTTGCAATTTGGCTGTTGTTGATAATTTTAATATTACCTTGCCAGTCAATAATTTTGGTTGTTCTTATACCAATTTCGTCAACAGTACCACGCCAACCGTCAATGATGACAATGTCTCCAACTTCAAACTCACCTTCAAACACAATAAAGATACCCGCAATAATATCGGCAATCAAACTTTGTGCACCAAGACCGATAACTAATCCGGCGATTCCTGCACTTGCAAGCAATGTACCAGTGTTTACGCCCCATGCGCTAAGTGTCATAAGTACTGCAATAATTGCAATTAAGTATTTTATAAAACTGTTAAGAAGTTTTACAATAGTTGCTCCTCTTGCTCCTCTTGCAAGTAGTTTTTCAAGTATAAATCTGATGCAGATTGTCAAAAGCCATGCAATTGTGACTATTTGAATTGTTCTGAGAAGGGCTGGTATTTTCATGTATAAAGTTTTTATAAACAAATTTGAGCTTATCTCTCTGTTAAACACAGAACCTTCACCAAAAATATAGTTAGACAAAACATAGATGGCTACAGTTACTGCAAACAACACAGAAAGTGCCACAATTGTACCTACGCTTATTTTTTTCTTATTATCATTCATATTTTTTTCTCCTTTAATTCTTGTCCTTATTATTAACCCGCTCCAACAATGGCAGTGTCTGGGTCATCATTTCCCGTTTGACCACCTGTATTGTTTCCGTCAGTATTATTTGTTGGGTTATCGGTTCCATCTGGATTGTTTGGATCGTCTGGGTCATAGTTGCTTGGATTCGATGGAGTGTAATCACCGCCATCGCCATCAACATTAATTGGTTCAGTATACGGGTCACCACCGATATCGTCACCAGTTATTGGCTCTGTGTATGGTTCTTCTGGGTCAACATAATCTTCTTCTTCCGGCTCCAGTTCAGTTCTCATTGTCTCAGATGCCAGAACATAATCTTTGTACCTAACTTCCAGCTTGTATGTCATATGCTCTTGCAAATTCTCAAAACAACCGCTCCAAAACTGCTCTTCTATCTTTTCTTTTCTGTCTGTAAATTCGTTGTGCAAAACAACATACAAATCAGTTAAGTCAATTTCATAATATTTGTCATCTTCATAATATTCTTCCACTCGTCCATCTGCACCGGAAAACTCTTCTTCTGGCACCCTGTTCCTGCTGTCACCTATTTCAACACAATAAAAAATTTCGTGTTCGGTCGCGTAAGTTTCTTGAAATGTTGCAGTAAGTGTTGTTGGCACCGTCTCTGGCAAAATTCCACCAATGCTTGTGACACCAATCACCACGCTGGAAATTGCTGCGATGAAAGTTGTGAGAAGTTTTGAATTTGCTGCTGCTTTGGTCTGTGTTGTTTTGACCTCTTTTTCTTTTATCTCAACTTTGTTTTCAGATTCTTTGCTTGGCTGTTGAATGTTTGCTTTGTTTTGAGTTTGTCCAATGTAGTTTGCAGAATAATATGATTTTGGTTTTAGTTGTTCGGCATTATTGCTTTGGATTTTATTGAATTCAAAATTATTATTCACAAATACCTCTTGCATGTATTATATCAAAAAAATATCAAATTGAAAACATTTTTATCTAGATTTATTTTTTATAAAAATTTAGTAAAACATTAATCAAAATTATTTGCATAAAAAAAGATTGCCTGTGCTCTGCAATCTTTTTTTGATTACTAGTCTCCTAATGATATTTCAATTTCTGGGAGATAATCTTCATCAACACTCAATGATGTATTTTGTGTATAGTCTGTGAGAACGATTACTGTATTTACATCTTCTGCTGCATATTCAACATGGAATTTTGCTGCGCTATCTGTAGTATAACCTTCACCACTCATTTTCATGTTTGATTTAACCTCACCTAATTTATTGTTTTTGAAATTTATTTCACCATACATTGTTACATCTGTAACTGTAGCTGCAGATTCATGAAAACGAACAAAGAATGTTTCCATTTCAATTTTTGCTTTTGCATTTGAACCAGAAACTTCAGTTTTAATAATTGAACCAACATACAATATTGCTGCTTCAGTCACAAATTCAAAATATCCATCTCCAATCAAATCATCATTAATGTATTCTAAAACCTCACTAACTGCACTTACATATGCTGCTTTGCTGGCATAGGCACGATATTCTTTTTCTGAATCAACAACTTCTCCGTCTGCTTTTTCTTCATAAGTCTTTGTAAGATAATATGTTGTATCTTCTCCTTCTGTTATATAAGAGAAAGTATAAATTATATCTTCACTATTTGTTTCAGTAACTTCTTTTAATGTTTTGTCTGCGTTAAGACTATAGTATTTATTTGTTCCTTCATCTTTTGCCTCTATAACAAGTGCAAGTTTTCCTTCTTCTGCATTAACAACTTGAACTTTTTTTGTAATGTGATGAGCATCAGTAAATACAAAATTGCCCTCTGTCATTTCTTCATCTTCTGCATTTACTTTGTATTCCATTTCTACTGAATTTGACATTAATCTGTCTTCTTCATATACATATGTTGTGTTTGCAAAGTTATCATAATCAACATGATTTTTATAATAATCCTTTGCTGCTGCTTTTGCAACTGCTGTTAAATTTGCAGATGCTCCGCAAGCTGTCAAGAACAATGGAGCCACGGCAAAAAGCACAACTGCCATAACAATACCCATAATTCTTGTCATTGTTTTTGTTTTCATAAAAAACCTCCTTAATGGTTTACGTATATATATTATCATAACAGCAAGGAATGTGACAAATTATTGCAACATTTTGTCAGAAAAAAATAGTTTATTATAGTTTTTTTAACATCATGTATGTCTTATAGAGTTTATTGAATTTTCGTATTTTCTTGCATAAAAAAAGCAGAACAAAATTCTGCTTTTATATTTAAATTATTGAAGTTTTTCAAATGGCAACAATGCAGTTTTAACAAATTCATCACGCATCTCATAAAATGTCTCCATGATATCTGGATCAAAATGAGTGCCACTTTCCGACATCATAATATTTATTGCTTCAGTTGGTTTGAATGGTGGTTTGTAAACACGCGTAGAAACAAGTGCATCAAACACATCAGCAACCGCCATAAGCCTTGCACAAAGAGGAATCTCTTCTCCCTTAAGCCCTTTTGGATATCCTGTGCCGTCCCATCTTTCGTGATGATACATCGCAATTTCTTCCGCCGTACGCAAAAAGTCACCATCGTCGACATCTTTAAATATTGCTCT
>JAFYCH010000101.1 GCA_017539765.1 Clostridia bacterium | reverse complement strand
TATCAAAAATATACTCCAAATCTGTCTTTGTTTTTTGGAGGTCAGACTTCATTTGCTCAGATGTCAAACTCTTTATTTCTTTTGTGAAAATTTTGTTTATTGATTCAGTAAACTCTTTTTTTGCTTCAGCATATTTTGTCTTTATGTCGTAAATAGAAACATCTTCCTTCCCATTTCTACGCAAAGACGCAAATTCAAATCCTGTGCGAAGAATTTTTATATTGTTTAAAACATCATCGTTTATTACACTTACCTGATTTTTTGCTTGAGATAACGCTTCTGTAACTTTTGGATCACAAAAAACTGAATTACTTATTTCTAATTCATCAAGTACTTTTACAAAATTATTTTTTAAACTTAACAAATAATCATTGAAATATTTAAGTGCCCTGTTATGATTATCAACCGAATACATTTCTTCAAGCAAATCTCTATAAGAGCCATTGTCTTCACTTTTACTTTTTAAAAAGTTATACAGCTGTGAGATGCTTGATTTAACTGTATCATCTTCTCTGCCACCAAAAAAATTGCTTACAAAATTGATAAACTTGCCATCAGTGTTTTTGTTGTGATTTGCAAACACATTGTTGAGTGCTTGATTTTTCAAAAAACCAGACAGTGTTTCGTCAGCCACAGAAAAGTTGTTGTGCTGACCTACAGCATAACCAAATTCTTTAACAACCTTTATGCAAAAAGAATCAAATGTTACAATATCGCTCACAGATAAATCATCAATCTGTTCAAGCAAGTTTTTATTTTCTGATTTTGCCAAGCTTGAATATAATCTCTGTTTTATTTCAGCACTTGCACTGTTTGTAAATGTAACTACAAGCAAGTTTTTAAGTTTGACACTGCCACTCCCGATAAGACGCACAATTTTTTCTATCAGCACGCTTGTCTTTCCACTGCCAGCAGATGCCGAAACAAGCAAATTGCCAGCACTATGCTTTAATACTCTGTTTTGAGCATCAGTAAACTTTTTTTCAACACTTGGTGCTTTTTCTTCCTTTAAAATTTCTTTATTCATCTATACTCCCAAAAGATGTTTTATTCTTTTTATCAATCTTTCTGAAGCCATCTCTTTCAATCAAATGATGGCAAACTGATTTATATTTGCAATATTTGCAAGAATTTTTTTGTGCACTTGAATATGGCTTTGGAACAATATAGCCACTCATAATCTCATCAATAGCCTTATCTATCACAGCAAAAGAATAATCAAAAATATCTTTAAGTTCTTTGTTACTTAAACAATGATTTTGAGAAATATCGATAATTTCACTTTTGCTTTGTGAAAGCAAGTTTTTGTCCAAATGCACTTTTACACCATCATCAAGGCAAATACCATCAAGTTTGTATGACTTAAACTCACTATCTCCTAAATCATAAAACTTATTTTTGACTGGCATATATGCACAATTTGCTGTTTGTTTTTTCAAAATTTGAGAAATAATTTTAGAATAAGCAATAAGTTGAAGTTTTATTCCGAAATATATTTCTTCAAAATTAAATTTTTGAGACCCTGTCTTATAATCAATAATGCTTACGTAGTCATTAAATTGGTCAACCCTATCAACAAATCCTGTAAGTGATAAGCCATTTTTTATATTGAAATCAAATCTCATTTCCGTCTTTAATGGCCTGAAATCACTTGACATTATCTGATGATATATTGCTTTGCAAAATCTTTGTGATTCATCTTTTAAAAGATAAACAAAATATGTGTTGTTTGCAAAACTTTTAAACTCTTGTTCCTTTAATGTTTTTTCAAAGCATTTTGAAACAAGTTTTTCAATATCATCAATTTTGAAGTCAGCAGAAATCAATGCGTCAACAAAATATTGTGCAATTTTGTGGAGTATGTTTCCAATAGTCATCGGCTTGATTTCCGAGTCTTCTGAGTCTTTGGGAGAAATTGCTTTTTCTGCAAACTGATAAAAAGGACATGAAAAATATTTTTCAATTTGACTGATTGAAGTTCTTTGATTATAGAATAAATATTTGCTTGTTTCAGTTAAAGTAAATCTCTCTGATTCATCTCTATACTTTTGTTCCGCAAATTTTAAAATATCATTTATTGTATCTTCTAATACGATATTTAAAGGTGTCTTTTTGTTTGCAAGTTTTATGCAATTCTTTTCTGTTCCAACAAGATATGCAGACAGGTTTTTGTTTCCACTTTCAAATATCTTAAGTTCTTCCATTGCATATCTATCAACAGGCAAAGGCAAACCATTTGTGGTGATTATGCTTTGCAATGAATTTAAAAATTCACTCTTTTGTTGAACCCTGTCATTTATCATTGTGCTATAGCAAAGCTCCAATTTGTCTTCTGGAATCAATAGTAAATTAAAAAGTTTAAACTTTTCTCTTTTGTTAAGTTCTTTTATGCTTGGAGTTATTTGATTGCTTGACTTAAAAATTGCAATTTCCGTGTCAGTTATTGTTCCAGCATCACTTTGATATGCGGGCATTCTGGCATCAGTTGAACCAAGAACAAACAATACTTTGCGTGGATAATATGTGCTTTGTGAGGCATCACCAACAAAAACACTGTTACATCTTATTGGTGCAGTCAAAAGGTTTACACCTTTTAGACCACTTTTGAGCATATCAAAATACATCTCTTTTGGCACTTGGTCATCTGCCACCAAATCCAAAATTTCATCAATAGCTTTAAAAAACTTTTCAAGCACTTGCTGGTCGACTTTTTTTGATATTATATCCGTTTGCAATTCTATGTTATGTTCTATTGTCTCTTTTGAATTAATTGCTTCCACATAACCAATCAAGGCATCAGTATAATCTTTTGTTGTATTTGCACTTTTAAGTTCTGTTTCAAAGTTTTTTATATTTTCAAAAACTTGTGACCTTACTTCTTCCGCATTTTTTGACATCTCATCATCTTGTAGAAATTGCGAGTAAAACAAATTGCCAAAAATATTATACTTCTTGCAATAGTTTTCAAAATCACACTTTTTTGAATAATCAATCAAAAACATGGGACTTTTTACTATGCTTAGTGCATTTGATAGTGTTTGTTCTCCGCAAACAAAGTCACAAACAGCAAAAAGTAAGTTGCAGAAATAATGATCAAGCATTGTTCTTGATGTATCCAAATAAAATGGCAAATCGTATTCAATAAAAGTATTTTGTATTTGACCAGCATAGTCATCAAGTCCGTTTATGGCAACATTGATATCGTCAAAAGAATATCCTTTTTCCATAACCAAATATTTGATTTTGCCTGCAACATATTTCACTTCTTGCTCTATGCTGTCACATTCCAAAATTTTTATATCTTCTGTCTCAAATTTTTCTTGCACTTTATATGCAAGCAAGTTCTGTGATAAAAATTGATTTCTTTTGTTATGCTTAGCATAAATATTTGATATAGAAAAATCTATATATTCATCTTCAAAAGTGCTTTTTATTTTTTGAAATGTGACGTTATCATAAATATTCGCATTATTTTGTTTTGTGTTAGCACAAAGTCCAATGCAAAAAGACTTGCAAAGTTTTGCAAGATTTGCAAGAGAATTTATTTGAACATTTGTAAAACTATCAAACATTGCAAAATATATGTGACTATTTTTTAAGTATTCACTTTGTTTTGCCAAATTGTTAAATATCTCAAGACGTGTGATGCTGTCTGCCATTCCAGAAAGTTGTTTTTCATATTGACTATAAACAATGTAAATATCTTGAAGTTTAAGTCCAAATGTGCTGTTATCAAAATTATTTTTTAGCTCTTCTGGTCTAACACCGCTACTCTTTAACAAATTGATAACATTAAACATTGTTTCTGCAAGAGAATAGTTATTTGAAATTTTTTTGTAAGAAACAAGTTTATCTGCATTTTCCAAAATGATTTTGCTAACAAGCATAGTTCCACTGTTTTTTGATAAAACTTTAAGGTTCTTATCCTTTTCTTCAACAATTTTACTGACTAGTCTTGAAATGGTTGTAAGCCAAACATTAAAAACACTTTTGGTTTCCATTTTTTCCATAAAAATTTGTTCAGCGTTTAAACTGAACTTGTCTGGCACAACCAAAATTATGTTTTCAAATTTATTGTTTTCAGAGCGACATTTTATTCTGTCAATTATTTCATAAAAAGCAGATAAATATGTGTTAGAAACAACAATATCCACTTTTTTTGTTGACTGCTCTTTTTCTAAACCCATACAAATAATATATCATTTTGTTTTGATTTTGTAAATTTTATTTTATATAAACAAAAAAACAGGCTTTTGCCTGTTTAAATTTGCACATGAATGAATAGTGCTAAAATAAGTATATTTTTACATAGTCATTTCTTTTTCGTTTTCTGATTCTTCTGTCAATTTATAACCTTTTTTAGCCAATTCTTGTTTCATTTCTTCAAGTGGGAAAGGTTGTTTTCTTTTTTCTTCTGGCAAAAAGTGATGTTCATGAGTATATTTAATTTCTTCCCATGTCAACTTTTTTTCTGCATAAACTGCAACAAGAAGATAATCTTCTAAATACGATTTGTCAACAGTATGATTCTTTTTTGTTTCTTCATATCTTTTTTCGCTTGCTTCTCTGTCTTCTTCATAAAAGGTTTGAAACCATTTTATCATCTTTTCTCTGTGAGATGGATTAGTAAATTGATAGGCAATCATATCTTCCGTTTGTTTTGCATCTTGATAAAATCCATAAAGGTCCTTAACAACTTCTTCTTTGTTTTCGCAATCTCTTGTTGCATAAATCAATTCGCATGCTGTTTCAGTTAGATAATCCATACCTGCATGAGTTTTTTCTGTTCTATATGACATAATAATTTCTCCTTTATAATTGTGCTGTTTTTTCTTCATCACTTTCCAAATCTCTTTGAAGCTTTGTTTTAATTTTATGCAATGCTTTTGCAGAATACTCGTCATGAAGTTTTTGATATTCTGCCTTGCCATCGTATTCACTTGTGTCGATATCATCTCTTGTGTATCCATTAAAAACAAGTTCAATATCATAAAGTTCTGGCTCGGCTATAATCATTTTGTCTTTTTGTGCAAAAACATCAGCATTTTTCTCTGCAATAACCTCTCTTTCAAAAGCACTCAATGCAAGCCCAAGACCTGTCAAATCTGCAATTCCTGCTGCAATAGGATTGCCATTTGCATATAATATTTGACCAGTACCAAGTGCAAGCAAAGTAGATGCATTCATATCCATTGATACTTCTGGTTTGTTATATTTTGCACATTTTATAAGCAAATTCCAAAAATTTCTTACCATAACATCATTTTTTATTTTTTCAGATGTAGCAATAAAATTTCCAAATAATACATTTGATTCCTTTTTTAAACCAAACAATATTTCTTCAAGACTTTTAACTTTATGCTTTCTTATATTTTTATTCATATTTTACTCCTAAAGGTATTATATCACAAAAATAAATTTTGTCAATATATAAAATTTACATCTAGTTCAATAAATAACTAAAAGCCAATATTGACAAACTTTTATATAAATGTTATAATAAAATTGTTAGGGGGAGAACAAAATGATATTAGGATTTATTATTGGTGCAGTAGCATTTTTATGTGGATTATGTGTTTTAGTTAAACTTGCAGAATATCATATGATTAAAAAACATCAAGAAGAAACTAATCAAGAAGAAGTTGCATCATCTGAAAATATAATTACAGAAGAAAATGAAGCAAAAGAATTGCCAGCAAAAATAGAATCAGAACTGACAGAAAAAAAAGCCAAAGCACCTGTTAATCTTGAAAAAGTTGTAAAAGAAGAAGACGGCGACACAATCAAAGAGGATAAGCAAGGCAAGATTGTAACGGAAGAAAAAGCAGAAGAATTGGAAATGACTTTAAAAAAATAATTTAATACAAAAAAAAATTGCAATCTGCTGACTGCAATTTTTTATACTAAATTATTTTGTAAATTCCATTTCTTCTTGTTTTGAACTGTTTTTTTCTTTTTCTTCTTGTTTTTTCATTAAATCTGCAAAAAATTCATCTAAAGCATTGTAATATTTTTCGTCTGGATTCTCGTGTGGAATTGTTTCCCAAATTCTTTTTAGCCCATCATTTTTGTATGTCATAAACATCCATTCTTCGGCGTAATCTGTAAAATCAACATCATAGAAATTGATTATTTTTAATTTTACATTTTGTTTATCCAAAGTACTCTTCCAAAACATACGTTGCCCATCTTTATCAAAATTTGCATATAATGTTTCATCTTGCCAATAAACTGGTTCGTCTTCATCTTCCCATTCATCGACAGGTTCTTTTATAAATCTTCTTCCATTTGTTTTAAGCCCAAGTTTGTCAAAAGTGTAACACAAAACATATGCTTCACAAATTGAAGGACATTCTATGGCAAGTTTTATTCCATGTTTTTTGTATGCTTCAAAAAAATCATCAAGTGTCATTTTATATTCAATCACATTTTCTTTGCTCATAATACACCTCGTTGTTTTGTAAGTATTTAAATTGTAACATATAAAAACATAATTTTCAAGACTAATTTAAAAATAAAAAAATTGCAATCGTTTTGACTGCAATTTTTTGTATTTATGCCATAATATATTCTTCATCATCTTCAGCATTTTTGCTTTTTTTTGATATTATTCCTTCATCTTTAAGAACTTTTATATTTTCAATAAGCTCCCAATTTTTTTTATCTTGAATAAATTTGTAAGTATCACGCCAAACTTGCTTATCTCTTTCGGAAACATTATCATAAGTTTCAACTTTATCAATCAGTATTTTTGCCTTCGTCAAAAATTCTTCTCTTGAGTTAAAATTATCTATTTCAAGAACCAAACATATTACATTGTATGAATAATCATCAATTTCAAGAACAGACATATCATTTACATCATTTTTATCCATAAATAACTCCTCGATTAACGATTTTATTATAACATCTCCCTGCACCTTTTGTCAATAATGTTTTTTTTTAAAATAAAAAAATTGCAATCGTTATGACTGCAATTTTATCAATTACATTGACATATCATCTTCCAAAATTGGATTGTTTGATTTCTCTCCACTTTTTTTAATGGCATATTTATAATTTTCTCTTGTAATACTTTCATTTTTCTTTTTATTTTTAGTTGTTTCGATAAAATCTTTTTTAACTCTGTGTTCAGTATTTTGCTGTATTTTTTCTCTATATTGGTCTCTTTCCTTCTCTATTTTAGATTTACCAAATAGTTCTTTTCCTGCATATATAATAGCTCCAATTCCTATAACACCTAAAATAGCAATAATTGTAATCATTGCACCTATCCAAAAACCCATAAGTTTCTCCTTCTATTTTTTTACATATGCATTATAGCATCTACCCCCCCCCATGTCAATACCTAACACAAAAAAAATTGCAATCTTATGACTGCAATTTTTTATTATTATCTCATCAATTACTTGATAATTTTTGTGATAACGCCTGAACCAACTGTTCTTCCGCCTTCACGGATAGCGAATCTCATACCTTCTTCCATAGCAACATCTTTTGTAAGGTTGATTGTCATTTCGATGTTATCGCCTGGCATAACCATTTCTGTGCCTGCTGGAAGTTCGATTGTACCTGTAACGTCAGTTGTTCTGAAGTAGAATTGTGGTCTGTAACCATTAAAGAATGGAGTATGACGGCCACCTTCTTCTTTCTTAAGAACGTAAACTTGACCTACAAAGTCTGTATGTGGATGAATTGAACCTGGAACAGCCAAAACTTGTCCTCTTTCAACATCTTCTTTGTTGATACCACGAAGAAGAACACCTACATTGTCTCCTGCCTCTGCGTAGTCAAGAGTTTTACGGAACATTTCAAGTCCTGTAACAACTGCTTTTCTATGTTCACCAAGACCAACGATTTCTACTTCTTGGTTAACGTTAACTTTACCTCTTTCAACTCTACCTGTAACAACAGTTCCACGACCTGTGATTGTGAAAATGTCTTCGATAGGCATCAAGAATGGATTGTCTTCGTCTCTCTTTGGATCTGGAATATAGTTATCTACTGCATCCATAAGTTCAAAGATACATTTGCATTCTTCGCCGTCAACTTTTCCAGCTTGAGCAGCTTCGAGTGCTTTGAGTGCTGAACCCTTGATGATTGGAGTTTCGTCACCTGGGAAACCATACTTTGTAAGAAGGTCTCTTACGTCACTTTCTACAAGTTCAAGAAGTTCTGGATCATCAAGTTGATCACATTTGTTAAGGAATACAACAATGTATGGAACACCTACTTGACGAGCGAGCAAAATGTGCTCTCTTGTTTGAGGCATAACACCGTCTGTTGCAGCAACAACAAGGATTGCACCGTCCATTTGAGCAGCACCTGTAATCATGTTTTTAACATAATCAGCGTGTCCCGGACAGTCAACGTGTGCATAATGTCTTTTTGCTGTTTCATATTCTACGTGTGCTGTGTTGATTGTGATTCCTCTTGCTTTTTCTTCTGGGGCTTTATCGATTTCATCATATCTCATAGCCTTTGCTTCACCCTTAGCAGCCAATGTGCATGTGATTGCAGCTGTAAGAGTTGTTTTACCATGGTCAACGTGGCCGATTGTACCAATGTTGATATGTGGTTTTGTTCTTTCAAATTTAGCTTTTGCCATTTTTTAAATCTCCTTATTTAAACTAATTTAATTATAACTTAACTTTTTTAATTTTGCAAACAATTTTGCAATATTATTTAAAGTGTTATACATAATTTGTGTTGATTATACTAACAATTATTAAATTGTAAATATATATAATCATTATTTAAGCGAAATAAAATTACTCAACTTTCTTTGCTCTTTCACCAATAATCTTTTCTGCGATAGACTTTGGAACTTCTGCATAATGATCAAATTCCATTACGAATGTTCCTCTTCCTTGTGTTGCACTTCTAAGATCTGTTACATAACCGAACATTTCTGAAAGTGGAACCATAGCAGTAATTTCTTGGTTACCATTAACGTTTTCCATACCTTGCAAAATACCACGACGAGAAGTAATTCCTCCCATAACATCACCAAGATATTGGTCAGGAGTTGTAACTTCAACTTTCATGATTGGCTCAAGAAGCACTGGGTGAGCTTTCTTTGCACCCTCTTTGAATGCCATTGAACCTGCAATATGGAACGCCATTTCTGAAGAATCGACTTCGTGGTAGCTTCCATCAATAACAGTTGCCTTAAAGTCAACCATTTCATAGCCAGCCAAAATACCATTTGCTGCTGCTTCTTGGATACCATCATCGATTGCTGGAATGTATTCTTTTGGAATTACACCGCCAACGATTGCATTTTCAAATTCATAACCCTTTGTTGGCTCAAGTGGAGTAAGTGTAACAACACAATCTCCATATTGACCTTTACCACCACTCTGACGGATATATTTTCCTTGAGCAGTAACTGTGTCACGAATTGTTTCTTTGTAAGCAACTTGTGGACGACCAATATTACATTCTACACCAAATTCTCTTTTAAGACGGTCAACCATAATGTCAAGATGCAATTCTCCTACACCTGCAATGATTGTTTGACCAGAGTCTTTGTCTGTATATGTTTTGAATGTTGGGTCTTCACGAGTAAGTTTTATAAGTGCAAGAACCATTTTTTCTTGGTCTGCTTTTGTTTTTGGTTCAATAGATTCCTCAATAACTGGCTTAGCAAAATCAATTCCGCTAAGTGCAATTGGATGAGCTTCATCACAAAGAGTATCTCCTGTGATTGTGTCCTTAAGTCCTACGATTGCTGCGATATCTCCTGCATACACTTCTTCAACATCTGTTCTGTTGTTTGCGTGCATACGAACGATACGACCAATACGTTCCTTCTTTCCAGTTCTGCTGTTAAGAACGTATGTTCCAGCTTTCATAACACCACTGTAAACTCTGAAGAAAGTTAAACTTCCTACAAATCTATCGTCCATAATTTTGAATGCCATACCTGCAAAAGGTGCATCGTCTGCTGTTGGTCTTGTTTCTTCTTCGCCAGTTCTTGGATTTTTTCCTGTGATATGTTCAATATCAACTGGACTTGGAAGATAATCAACAATTGCATTCAAAAGTGGTTGAACACCTTTGTTTTTAAATGAAGAACCACACATAACTGGTGTTATCTTCATTTCTATTGTTCCCTTTCTGATAGCTTTTCTGATTTCTTGTTCAGTAAGTTCTTCGCCAGCAAAATATTTTTCCATAAGGTTATCATCAATACTTGCAACTTCTTCAATAAGTTTTGCACGCATTTCGTCTGCCTTTGCTTTGTAATCTGCTGGAATATCTACTGTTTCATAATTTTTTCCGTCATCATCATGATAAACTTCTGCTTTCATTGTAACAAGGTCAATGATACCTTTGAAAGTTTCTGCTGCACCAATTGGAAGTTGAAGTGCAAGTGGGTTTGCATGAAGTTTTGCTTTCATGCTGTCAATAACTCTTTCAAAGTTTGCATCGTCTCTATCCATTTTGTTAACGAATGCTATTCTTGGAACTTTGTATTTGTCTGCTTGACGCCATACTGTTTCAGATTGTGGTTGAACACCTTCACGTGCTGTGAAAAGTGCAACTGCACCATCAAGAACTTTTAAACTTCTTTCTACTTCGGCTGTAAAGTCAACGTGTCCCGGGGTATCAATAATATTAATTTTCTTATCGCCCCAATGGCAAGTTGTGCACGCACTGGTGATTGTGATACCACGTTCTTGCTCTTGAACCATCCAGTCCATAGTAGCTTCACCATCGTGAACTTCTCCAATTTTGTGATTTACACCGGTGTAGTAAAGTATTCTTTCTGTGGTGGTTGTTTT